>NZ_VWWH01000150.1:0-10606 GCF_011753045.1 Burkholderia sp. Ap-955 | reverse complement strand
CGAGCCAGCCGAGCCACGCGGCCTCGCGCGCCGGGTCCGGCACGCCGGCTTCATCCGGCAGCGCGACGTTCGCCTGCGCATGCCGCGCGATGCCGAGCCGGATCGAGCCGACCGTCACGACGTCCTGCGGCGTCAGCGAGCGGCGGCCCGCGCCCAGCGGCTCGTCGTTGAACAGCACCGGCGCGCCGGCGTCGCCGCCGTGGTTCTGCACGGTCACCGCGAGCGCACCGACCTGCAGGCACACCTGTTTCGCGCCGATCTCGCGATCGGGCAGGATCACCTCGCAGTCGGCCGCGGTGCCGACCCAGTTCGCACCGCGCGCGAGCGACATCGTGCGACCGTACATCGGCCCGCTCAGGAAGCACAGGTTCCACGGCGATGCGGGCGCGGCGGCCGACCCGGCCCCTGCGCCTGCCGCGCCGCCGGGCAATGCGCCGTCGCCGTGCGGATCAATGATGCTCGTCGACATGGGTGACCACTCCTGCGGTCGCCGCCGCGGGCTGCGACGCCGCGCCCACGGGCGGCGGCAACGCGGGCGGCCCGAACTTCGTGCCGGGCAGCGGCTTCGGCGTCAGCGGCACCGCAACGTCGTTGTCCGGCGGGCGGTACATCGACATCCCTTCCGGGTTCGCCGGACCGTCGGCGCCCGGGTTCACCGGCGAGCCGTCCGGCGCGTACATCGACGCGGTCGTCACCACGCGCGGCGTCAACAGGTAGAACCGCTCCATGTGGTTGCCCGACTTGTCGGTGTACTTGAACAGGTTGCCGATCAGCGGAATGTCGGACAGCCAGGGCACGCCGCTCTTGTTCAGCCTCACCTCGTCGTCGTTGAAGCCCGCGATCAGCAGGCTCTTGCCTTCGTCGATCATCGTCTTGGTGACGATGTTGCGCTGCTGGATCACCGGCACGTTCGACACGGCCTGCCCCGGCACGATGTTGCCGTCCTGGATGTCGATCGACATCATCACGCTCTGCGGATTGCCCGAGACGGCGGCCGCGTTGCGGATCGCCTCGTCGACGATCATCGGCGTCACCTTGATGCTCGTGCCGGTCGTCACGCTGTACAGCGACGAATCCTGGTAGCCCGGCACCTGCACGTAGAACTGCGTGAGGTTCTCGAGGATCGCCTCGGTGTTGTCGAGCGCGAGCACCTTCGGCTTCGATCGCAGTTGCGCCTGGCCCTTCTGCGCGAGCGCGTTCACGCGCGTGAGCAGGTAGTTGCGCAGCGACCCGCCGATCGACGCGGTCAGCGCGATGCCGGTCGGCATGAAGGTGCCCGTCTGCCCGGTTTCCGACGTGCCGATCCCGAACGTCAGCGGCGGGTTGCCGACACCGTTGTACTGCGTGTTGCCGTTCAGCGGGTTCTGGCCGTTGCCGATCTGCACGTCGCCGTGCGTCGTGTGCAGGCGCCAGTCGATCCCGAGGCTGTCGAGCGAATCCTCGTTGATGTCGATGATCGTCACGTTGATCTCGACGATGCGCGGCCGCTCGTCGAGCTGGTTGATCAGCGACTGGTAGCGATACATGTTCTCCGGCAGGTCGCGCACGATCACCGCGTTGATCGCCGGGTCGGCGACGATCTGCGGCAGCGTGTCGCCGCCGCCGGTGTTCGAGAACGGCGAGAACCCGCCGCCCGTGCTGCCGTCCGCACCGCCATAGCCGCCCTGGCGCGGGCCGCCGGAGATATCGGGGAAGTCGAGCCGCGGCACCGCGATCGTCAGCCCGGAGCCGAGCTTCACCTGGCGCGCGGCTTGCCCGAGCGACGGGCTCGACGGCGCCGCGGTCGTGTCGCCGATCTTGCCGAACAGCCGCCGCAGGATCGTCGCGACGCCGGGCACCGTCACTTCCTTGCCCGAGCGGTTGATCGTGAAGTCCGACGCCCAGCCGTACTTGAGCCGGAACGCGCGGATATCCGCATGCGCGCCGTTCGCCGACGGATCGCCGACCGAGCCCACCGCCTGCCGCACGAGTTCGACATAGCGGCGCGGGCCGGCCACGTACACGCTGTTCGCGCGGTCGTTGATCACCAGCGTGTAGCGCTTGTCGGGAATCTGCATCGCCTGCAGCGCGCGGCCGATTTCACCGGACGCATTCGGCGGAATCGGGATCATCTGCGTCTGCGACTGGTCGGCCGGATCGACGTACAGGAACGAACCGTCGTAGTACCAGGTCAGGCCGTAGGTCGAGCAGATGGTATCGAGCGTCTGCTGCGGCGTACCGGAGAACCGGCCGCTGATCACGCCGTCGACCTTCGGGTCGACCACCGCCGTCACGCCCTGCGACGACGCGAGTTCGCGGATGAAGTCGCCGATCTTCTTGCCGTTCGCGACGATCGTGAACGGCTTGTTGCGCCAGCGCAGGTCCGCGGCGCGCGCGGGCTGCGCGGGCGCCATGCACAGCGATGCCGCGAGCAGCGCGGTCGCGCACACGGCAAGCGCGGCCCGTTGCAGGCTGCGCGGTTGAAACCGGATCGAGGCGACGCGTCGACGCATCAAAGGACTCCTGTGGAAGAAACGAACATGCGTTCCAGCGCCTGCTGCGCGAAGCGCAGCACTTCGCCGCCGAGCCAGCCCGACAGCAGCACGAGGGCGACCATCACGGCGATCAGCCGCACCGCGATGCCGATATTGGCGTCCTGCACCTGCGTGACGGCCTGCAGGATCGCGACGACGAGGCCTGTCACGGTGGCGATCAGCACGATCGGCAGCGACAGCAGCAGCACGAGCATCAGCGCCTGGCGCGTCAGGTCGAGGATCGTCGAGCTCGTCATTGCACGGCTCCCGGCACGCGCACGTCGGCGCCCGCGCCGACCGTCCCGTCGTCCGGCGGGTTCTTGACCCAGCCGATCGTGTGCAACTGCACGTCCTCCTCGACCTCCTGGTACGACAGCACCGCGAGGTCGGGCAGCACCGGCTGCAGGATCGTCTTCACGTAGCGGCGCGCGCCGAGCGCGACCATCACCGCGAGCCGCGCGGCGCCCTGCGCCGTGCCGTGGCCGCCGGGGCCGGCCGCCTGCGCGGCCTGCACGATCGCGCGCACCTGCTCGCCGATGTCCTGCTTGACCGCGCTCGACAGCGCAAGAAAATTACCCTGCTTCGTGCGCATCACCGCACGCTCGATCCGCTCCTGCAGGTTCTGCTCGAACAGCACGACCCGCAGCTGGCGCGTCGTGCCCGCATGGCGGTCGGTGATCATCCGGCGCAGGTCGACGCGCACGAGTTCGACCAGCGCGATCACGTCGTCGGGCTCGTTCGGCGCCCAGGTGATCAGGCTCTCGAAGATCACGCGCAAATTGCGGATCGGCACCTGTTCCGCCAGCAGCCGGCGCAACACCTCGGTCACGCGCTGCAGCGGCACGAGCCGCGTCAGTTCGCCGACGAGCTCCGGGTGCTCGCGGCGCACCAGGTGCGCGAGCGCCTGCGTCTCCTGAATGCCGAGCAGCTCGTCGGCATGCTGGCGCACGATCTGCTCGACGTGCGCGGCGAGCGCGCTTTCGCTCGACAGCCACTTGCCGTCGGGCGCGGCGCCGTCGGGCTTGATCCACAGCGCGGTCGCGAACGGGCCGAACGCTTCGGCCGGTTGACGCTCCGCGCGCTCGGGCAGCGGCGCGACACCGTCCCACAGCAGCCAGCCCGGCTTCAGCGCGCCTTGCGCGGCGAGCACGTCTTGCAGGTAGATCCGGTACGTGCCGGCCGCCGCGCCTTCGTCGTCGTTCAGCGTGATGCGCGGGAACACCGTGCCGATGTCCGCGTCGACGCGCGCCTTCGCGCTCGACAGCGCGGCCTGCAGCTGCGCCAGGTTCAGGCTCGTGCGCAGGTCGTCGGACAGCGACACCGCGATCAGCGACGTGACGCCGGCCGCATGCGACACCTTCGCGGGCTGGCCGTCGTCGGCCGCGCCGACGCGCCCCGCGACATGAATCAGGTTGAAGCTCGGCGCGGCCGTCTTGCGCCTGAGCTGCGAGAACGCGAACGCGCCGAGGCCGAGCGCGATCAGCGCGAACGACCATTTCGGAAAACCGGGCACGACGAGGAAGCCGCTCAGCACGAACGCCGCGATCAGCAATGCGCGCGGATGCGCACCCAGTTGCTCGCCGAGCTGTTCGCC
Organism: Burkholderia sp. Ap-955; assembly: GCF_011753045.1. Taxonomy (NCBI): domain Bacteria; kingdom Pseudomonadati; phylum Pseudomonadota; class Betaproteobacteria; order Burkholderiales; family Burkholderiaceae; genus Burkholderia; species Burkholderia sp. Ap-955. The sequence continues at coordinate 6,499 of NZ_VWWH01000150.1, read as the reverse complement.
GAGCTGGCGCTGCCGCGCATCGCGCGTCGCGACGCGCGTCGTGACGATGCCGGCCGCGATGGACACGAGCAGCGACGGGATCTGCGACGCCATCCCGTCGCCGACCGTCAGGATCGCGTAACGTTGCAGCGCGTCGCCGATATCCATCCCGTGCATCAGCGTGCCGACCGCGATCCCCGCGACGATGTTGATGAAGGCGATCACGAGGCCTGCGATCGCGTCGCCCTTCACGAACTTCATCGCGCCGTCCATCGCGCCGTGCATCTGCGATTCCTGCTCGAGCTTCTCGCGGCGTTCGCGCGCCTCGTCGGCGCTGATGATGCCCGCGCGCAGGTCAGCGTCGATGCTCATCTGCTTGCCCGGCATCGCATCGAGCGAGAAACGCGCACCGACCTCGGCCACCCGCTCCGACCCCTTCGCGATCACGATGAACTGCACGACGGCGATCACGAGGAACACCACGCCGCCCACCACGACGTTGTTGCCGACCACGAGCCGCCCGAACGCGTCGATCACGTGACCCGCGTTCGCGTGCAGCAGGATCAGCTTGCACGACGCGATGTTCAGCGCGAGCCGGAACAGCGTCGTGAACAGCAGCAGCGCGGGAAACGACGAGAAACTGACCGCCGACGGCACGTAGGTCGACACCGTCAGCAACACGACGCTCACGGCGAGATTCAGCGAGATCATCCCGTCGAGCGCGGCCTGCGGCAGCGGCAGGATGAACAGCGCGACGACGGCGACGATGAACGTCGCGAGGAACAGGTCGGCGCGTGGCGACGCGCCCCCGAGACGCCGTCCGGACACGCCGCGGCCAGCGGAAAACAACCGCTGCCAGTCGCGGGGGAGCGCCTTCGGTTCTGCCATCGTGCCGTCGTCCTGTCGTTATTGCCGGCCGGCACGGGCAACCCTGCCCCATGTCGCACGGACCGTTGAATGGGACGAGTGTAGCGACGGGGAACGACGGAAAAAGGGAGGCGCCTCGTAGCGTGAAAGCGCGTTTTCCGGCGACGATCGAATCGGACTACGAAACCCGGCGGCGCATGTCGGCACGCGCCGCCGGAACCGCTTCCATCGCGCGCCGGGCCGCCGGCGGGCGCGTCAGGCGGACGTCAGGTCAGACGGCAGGCGCCGTGCGGCGAGGTACGCGAGCTGCGCGCGGTTCTGCACGTTGAAGAGTTTTTCGAGCGAGCGGATGTGGTGGCCGACCTTGTGCAGCGACGTGCGCAGCGCGCTCGCGATCTCCTGGTCGGACAGCCCGTGCACGAGCCGGTCGAGCACCTGCTGCTGCTCGTCGCCGAGCGCGAAGCCGCGCATGCGCGCGATGCGCGCCTCGAGGAACGGCAGCGCGACGCGATGCACGGCGAGGCTCACCGACAGCGCGCCGCCGATCACGCGATCGTCGATCCAGTCGGTGCCGTGCGTCTCCGACGTCACGTTCACCGCGACACGCAGGTCGAGGCGCGGCGCCGACAGGCCGAAGATCACGCCGCTGTTCATCGCATGCGCGCGCAGATGGCCGGCGAGCGCCAGCACCTTGCGGTCGCCGCTGCCCTGCGCGGCCGCTTCGATCTCGTCGAGCCGCCACGCGACCGGAAAGCCGCTTTGCCGCACCTGCGCGAACCGCGGATCACTTTCGTAGAGCATGCCTTCGATGAACGGCTGCATGAACGTCGCCGGAGCGAGATCGCGCAGCAGATGCGCACACAGGATGCGCCGCCCGATCATTTCGTACGCACCGTAACCGAGCGTGCTGAATCCGATTTGCCGCAATCGCGCATGGCATTGCGCGAAATCGAGCGGTGCAAAGTCGGATTTACCGGGCGCAATTTGAATGCCGGTAAAAAAGTCGCGTTCGATTGCCTGATATTCGCTCGAATAAGCGGCAGCAGCCGTTATATCGGCTTGTGAGAACCATTCGACGCGTGGTGCGCCGTCAGCATGTGTCATGAGGAGCCCGCCCTTTCCCAATATGTGAAACTGCGCCCCGTCACGATCTGGTCTTTTCTTTATGATTTTCTGGTCGTCGTTATATGCGTGCGAATATGAACCTTTCGCCGCCATTAGTATTACGGCATATTACGCGGATACACGCATTTTTGTACAATGCCCCCGCGTTTCGTCAGGGATGACGATCGACGCCTATCAAAACGATGCTCGATCGCACCGCCGCGAATGCCGTACACGATACGGCCGCCGCCAGGCGATGCGCGTCGATTCCGAGGGATGGCTCATGTCCGACATTGCATTGCATGAAGAAGCGGTCGCCCCAACCTTTCCCCGTCCGTCGCGCGGGCTGGACGCGCATCCGGACGCCCGGCGAGAGCGCCCGGTACAGGTCGTCTGGTGCGACGACGTCAAGCACGGCGGGCTCACGCAGCCGCACGCGCCGAAGCTCGGCGTCGCCGATACGCTCGCGCACGCGCAGAGCACGGCCGAGCGCAACCGGATCGTCACGAGCCTGCTGCATCTGACGGGCTTCTCGACGTTCGCGTACTTCGCGCTCGAATTCGCGCGCGAGCGGGTCGAAAGCCTGTACCTGCACGAAGCCTTCACGCCGGCCACCTATCGCGGCGACTACGTGCGGCACAACCATCACGACATCGATCCGCGCACGCTCGGCGCGCGCGTCTGCAACATGCCGATCGTGTGGGACCTGCAGCAGTTGCGCCGCGAACACCGCGAGCGCGACGACGGCCCGCGCGTGACGCCGGCCGCGCTCGACGGCTTCCTGCAGACGATGCAGGACGACGGGATGTGCAGCGGCATCATGTATTCGATGGCCGTGCCCGGCACGCGGCTGCATGCGTTCATGAGCTTCACCGCGCCGCGCCGCACGCGCGAATGGATCACGCCGGCGACGATCGAGCAGGCGTTGTCGATCGGGCTGTCGGTGCACAAGTTCGCGTCGCCGCAGCTGATCTCGACGTCGCGCGAGCGTGCGGTGAACGGGCTCACGCCGTTCGAGCAGGAACTGCTGCTCGGCATCGCCGAAGGCGCCTCCGACAAGGAGATCGGCCGGCGCCTCGACACGAGCGCGCACAACGTCGACTATCACCTGCGCAAGCTGCGCAAGCGCTTCGGCGTCGCGAACCGGATCCAGCTCACGTACCTGACGTCGAAGCTCGAGCTGATCTGACGGCCGCGCGGCGCGAGCGGCGTGCCGCACGCCGCACGCGTAAACGCACATGCCGGCCACGAAGGCCGGCATGTGCGGGTTGCGGCGCGGTGCCGGGTCCGGCGCCGCTTCCTGGAAGACGACCTGCGTTACTTCAGCAGCGTCATCTGCACCACCTTGACGATCACGAGACCGACCGCGATCACGAGATAGCCGCGCAGCACGGCCATCCAGATTCGCGTCGCGACCGTCATGTTCTGCGGCTCGAGCGTGTCGAGCGGCGGCATGCGCCACGTGTCGCGCAACGAGCGATCGACGGCCGGCTCGACCACGCGCTTGTTGCGGCGGATCAATACCGTGGCGATATAGCCCGTGATCGCGAGCACGGTGCCGCCGACCAGCACGTCGACGATCGCTTCGCCGCTGATATCCGGATACATCACCGATGCCGTGAGGATGATCGACAGCAGCACGAGCACCCAGATCACCGCGCCGGTGAACACGTTGAGCTTCGTCGAGTTGACCCACGGGCCGAGCACCTGGCGGTCATTGCACAGCACCAGCAGGAACACCGTCGCGCTCGGCAGCAGCACGCCCGCGAGCGTCTGCACGGCTTCGGTCAGCAGGCCGAGCGGGCTGCCCGGAATCAGCACGAGCGTGGCAGCGGCCGCGACGATGCCGAAATACACGAGATAGAAGCCCTTCGCATCGGACACGCCGCGGTGCAGCGAGTGGCGGATCTTGAACACGTCGCCGATCGCATAGGCCGTCGACAGCGATACGGCCGCCGCGCCGATGATGCACGCGTCGAGCAGCGCCACCGCGAACAGCGTCGCGCTCGTGCGGCCCGCATACTTCTCGAGGCCGGCGATGATGCCGCCCGCATCGGTGAAGTTGCCGGCTTCCGGATGCCCGTTGAACAGCGCGGCGCTGAAACCGATCATCGCGACCGCGCCGATCAGCACGAACACGATGCCGATCCACAGGTCGGCCTTCTCATACTTCATGAAGCGCGGCGTGATGCGCTTGTCGATCACGTAGCTCTGCTGGAAGAACAGCTGCCACGGCGCGACGGTCGTGCCGACGATGCCGATCACGAGCAGCATCACGTCCGACAGCTTCGCTTGCGCGGGCCAGTTCGGCACGAAGAAATCGCGCGACATCTGCGCGACGGGCGGATGGATCGACACGAGCACCGGCACGAGCAGCAGGCTCAGCACGCACAGCCCGATCGCGAACCGCTCGAAGCGCCTGAAATCGCCGGTACTCACCGCGGCCATGGTCAACGCGGCGGCCACGCACACGCCGGCCACCTTCGGCAGCCCGAAGAAATCCAGCACGAACGTGATGCCGATGAACTCGGTGACGATGGTGAGCGCATTGAGCAGGAACAGGTCGATCACGCTGAACGCGCCCCAGAACTTGCCGAAGCGCTCGAAGATCAGGCGTGCGTGGCCGACACCCGTGACCGCACCGAGGCGCAGCACCATTTCCTGGTTCACGTACAGCACGGGCACGAGCAGCAGCAGCGTCCACAGCAGCGTCGTGCCGTAGTTCTGGCCGGCTTGCGTATAGGTGCCGAATGCGCCGGCGTCGTTGTCGCCGACCATCACGATGAGGCCCGGGCCGATGATCGCGAGCAGCGTGCGCAGACGCGCCCACCACGTGCCGCGCGAGCCGGTGTCGTGATGCGCGATCGTACCGAGCGCACCGCGGATGTCGCCCAGGTGGGCTTCGTCGAGCACGGCGCTGCGTTCGGCGGCGATTGGTGGAGAAACGTTGGATGGCGTGGACATGATGTGTTCCGTACGGCTAATGGTTATTCGATGCGATGAGCGTGTGGCCTTGGAATGCGCACGCGGCGCCTACCCGCAGGCGGTTGCACGTGCGCATGCCGAGACGCGCTCGGTGCGTCGTTCAGTGGATCAACGCTTTCAGCTGGTTCAACAGGCGGGAGAACACCCGCGGACGGGCGTCGAGCATCAGCATCGCGTCGTAGTGGTTGCGCGATTCCGTGACGTGCGGGAGGTTCGACAGCAGAAGGCCGAAGTTCATGATCTGGCTCCGTGCGGCGACGGCAGGCGTGCCGGCCGCGTCGTGGGTGCGGGGCCAGTCCGGGGCCTGAACGACGTGTCAGGCTAGTCGGCCGGATTGTCCCTGCGACCCGGGTTCAAAAGGGTCTGTGCGTGCAACGGGCATAAGGGACAACTGTCACTGTCGTTCATGGCGGCTCCTGTGCGGTGTTCCGGAGAACACGGTTGACCGCCATCGGGCCTGCGGGCCGGCATTCGCGAGCACGGGAAAAGCGTGCGCGAACGCGGCCGCCTGCCAGGCGGCGGTGAAACCGGCGGGCGCATGCGAAAACGCATCACGCTAACCGGCGCGAATCAGGGTGCACGTAGGGAGTTGCTGCGGAATACTGCTGCGCGCACCGTTTGCCTGGGAGACAAACGGCGGCTTCGATGAGGCGCGGACGTCGGTCGCTCAGGCGGAAATTTCGTTCGAAGATCGACTACTGCAGGCGTCCAAGGCGGCGGCCCCAAGAGTGAAGATGGCGGATTCTATGGACCGCCCGAAAGTGAAGTCAACCCCTCCAAACCCCATTTCTCGAAATAAATTTCCCGCCTTGCGGCACTGAAAGATTTGCCCTTGGAAACACGCGGCGCAACCTTTCAGGGCATGTGACACGGTCGGGGATCGATGCGTATGAACAACGGGGCGGCACGTCCGGTCGTGCGCCTTCGCTGTCCATTCCGCGCCGCAACGCGCCGCCGAGGTGCCCGTACAACGTGCGCCACTTTTATGCGTTTTTTACTTGCGCTGCAGCAAACGACGCGAATACAATCCGCCGCAATTCATCAAGGGAGTCCCTCCGTGGACACATGCTCTAGTTGCAGTTCGATGCCGGTCCAGGCCGGCCAAGCCATCGCGAGATAGCAGCCAGACGCATGTCTTACGCCGCTAGCTCGCATTTCGTCGGGTTAGCGCGCTTCCTTCCGGGCCGGCCATCGCCGGTTCGTCCGTTGCACGCTCCATTACGTTCCACCCTCCGATCGCAGGCCGCGTCACGCGCCCGCGCTCGATCACGTCGTCCGGCCCGAGCCGGACCGGACGGAGGCAGCGTCATGTTTCTTCAATCGTTCGCGGTCAGACTCAAGCGCATCGTGCATCTCGCATGCGACCGCTCATTCGTATCCGGCCTCTCGCCTCTCGCCCACGCGTTCAGCAACTGGCGCGGCACGGCGCTCGCCCACGTGCCGGCGGCGCCGCGCCCGCTCGACTGCCTGCTGTTCGCCGTGATGGCCGCCGCGGTCGCGCTCGTCGCGCTGCTGTGCTCGGCCGCGTCGCGCCTCGGCTTCGCACAGGTGTGGCGCGTCGGCG
>NZ_VWWH01000149.1:0-10638 GCF_011753045.1 Burkholderia sp. Ap-955 | reverse complement strand
CTGCGCGGAGCGGCCGGCCTGCGGCGTCAGCAGGTAGCCCGTGCCGATCTGCACCGCGCGCGCGCCGAGCGCGAACGCAGCCGCGATGCCGCGTCCGTCGGCGATCGCGCCGGCCGCGATCACCGGGGCGCGCACCGCGCCGACGATCTGCGGCAGCAGCGCGAACAAGCCCGGTTGCGCATGGATGTCGTCGGTCAGGAACATCCCGCGATGGCCGCCGGCCTCCGCGCCCTGCGCGACGATCGCATCGACGCCGCGCGCATCGAGCCAGCGCGCTTCCTCGACGGTCGTCGCGGACGACACGACCCACGCGCCCGTACGCCGCACGCGCTCGAGCAACGCATCATCCGGCAACCCGAAATGGAAGCTGACGACGGCCGGGCGCAGTTCCTCGACGACCGCGCACATCGCATCGTCGAACGGCGCGCGGCCGGGGCCGCCCTTCACGTCGGCCGGATCGAGACCGGCTTCCGCGTAATAACCGGCGAGCGCCGCGCGCCAGCGTGCATCGACCTCGGCGTCGGGGGCCGGCGGCGTATGGCAGAAGAAGTTCACGTTGAACGGCGCGCACGTGCGTGCACGAATCGCCGCGATCTCGTCGCGCAGTTGCTGCGGGCCGAGCGCCGCGCACGCGAGCGAGCCGAGCCCGCCGGCTTCGCACACCGCGATCGCGAGCGGGCTCAGCGAACCGACCATCGGGGCCTGGATCAGCGGCAAACGGGAAGGCAGCGTCGTCATCGGAATCGTCGTCGGGGAAGAAGCGGTGGTCGCGCGCCGGCGGCGCGCGTTTGATGCGCTCGATATTAACCGACAAACCTGAACCCCGATTGCGGCGGCATTTACGTCACGAATTGATTTAACCGATTCGGGAAAAACGATTATCCACGACAGCTTCAGCAGCGTGATCTCACCATCCATGGCCGAGACCAACGAAAACGCCCAGATCCTTTCTGCACGGACCGCCCACACCCAAACTCAAACACCGATTCACTGGTTTCAATGACATTCATCAATATTCAAGTTATTAAATACCGGCGTTTACCCTTATTAAAAACCACCAAGGCGATAACATGAAAACGTTAAATAAAACGACGATTCATGCCGGAATCGTCAACCGGCGCCACGCCGCGCCACTTCAACCGCAACACGTCTCGTCAAGGAGCGTCGCATGTCCGATGCCAGCTCGTCCTCCCCCCGCGCCGCCGCCCCATCGGCCGCGGCTTCCGCGCCGAAAATCGGCGTCATTCCCGCCACGCTGATGGTCGCGGGCAACATGATGGGCTCCGGCGTCTTCATGCTGCCCGCGAACCTCGCCGCCACCGGCGGCATCGCGATCTTCGGCTGGCTGATCACCGTCGTCGGCGCCGTGTCGCTCGCGCTCGTGTTCGCGAAGCTCGCCGCGATCGACCCGGCCGCCGGCGGCCCGTACGCGTATGCGCGCAAGTCGTTCGGCCCGTACATGGGCTACCAGACCAACCTGATCTACTGGCTCGCGAACGTGCTCGGCAACGTCGGCCTCGCGGTTGCCGGCCTCGGCTACCTCACGCATTTCTTCCCGGTCCTGAAGGACCCGCTCGTGTTCGCGCTCGCGCAGATCTTCGTGATCTGGCTGTTCACGTACGCGAACATCCTCGGGCCGAACGTCGTCGGCCGCGTGCAGTCGGTCACGACGATCTTCGCGCTCGTGCCGATCCTCGGGATGGCCGTGTTCGGCTGGTTCTGGTTCAGCAAGGACGTGTACTTCGCCGGCTGGAACGTGTCGGGCACCAACAGCTTCAGCGCGATCGGCGCGACGCTGAACTTCACGCTGTGGGCGTTCATCGGCGTCGAGAGTGCGTCGGTATCGGCCGGTGTCGTCGAGAACCCGTCGCGCAACGTGCCGATCGCGACCGTCGGCGGGGTCGTGCTCGCGGCTGTCTGCTACGTGCTGAGCTCGACCGTGATCATGGGGATGATCCCGAACAAGGCGCTGCTCGCATCGAGCGCGCCGTTCGCGGATGCCGCGCGCCTCGCGCTCGGCGAGTCGGCCGCGAACGCGGTCGCGATCTGCGCGGCGCTCGGCTGCCTCGGCTCGCTCGCGGGCTGGACGCTGCTGGTCGGCCAGACCGCGAAGGCGGCCGCCGACGACGGCCTGTTCGCCGGCGTGTTCGCGCGCGTGAACTCGAAGAACGTGCCGTCCGCCGGCCTCGCGATCGTCGCGCTGATCATGTCGGTGCAGGTGCTCGCGACGATGTCGCCGAGCGCGAGCGAACAGTTCGGCAAGATCGCGTCGATCGCCGTGATCATGACGCTGCTGCCGTACATCTACTCGTGCATCGCGATCAAGGTGCTCGGCTACGGCAAGATGCCGTCGCACCAGTTCACGTTCTACACGATCGTCGGTCTGATCGGCGCCGTCTACGCGCTGTGGGCGATGGTCGGCTCCGATGGCCAGCAAACGCGCTGGTCGCTGATCTTCGTCGTCGCGACGATCGTCTTCTACGAGCTGTCGATCAACCGCCAGCGCGAGATCGAGGAAACCCATATCCATCCGGGCGGCCGCTCGCCGCGCTGGGTGCGCTATCTCGCACTCGGCGTGACCATCGCCGCGCTCGCCGCCACCTTCTGGATCTCCGTGGGCCGTCACCAGGCCGACACCCTTCACGCGCGCTCGCCGGCCGTTGCCGCGAGCGTCCAGGCAACCCAGCAAACGGGGGATTGACACATGACGACTTCCTTGACCCAACCGGCCTTCCGCCGCCTCGGCATGAAGGCGCTGCTCGTGCAGCACGACATCGACGAACGCACGGCCACCGGGCGCGCCGCGACGGCGCTTGCCGAGGAACTGCGCACGCGGCTCGTCGACGTCGTGATCGCGACGTCCGCCGACGATGCGTGCGCGGTGGTCGCGGCCGATCCGGCGATCCAGTGCCTGCTGCTCAACTGGGAACTCGGCAACGACGCCGACCACGCACCCGCGCAGGCCGTGCTCGACGCGATGCGCGCACGCAATGCGACCGTGCCCGTGTTCCTGCTCGCGAGCCGCGCGAGTGCGTCCGCGATTCCGGTCGACGCGATGCGCAAGGCCGACGACTTCATCTGGATGCTGGAGGACACCACCGCGTTCATCGGCGGCCGCATCGTGGCCGCGATCGAGCGCTACCGCGAAACCGTGCTGCCGCCGATGTTCCGCGCACTCGCGAAGTTCTCGCGCGTGTACGAATACTCGTGGCACACGCCCGGCCACACGGGCGGCACCGCGTTCCTGAAATCGCCGGTCGGCCGCGCGTACTTCGAATTCTTCGGCGAATCGCTGTTCCGCTCCGACCTGTCGATCTCGGTCGGCGAACTCGGCTCGCTGCTCGATCACTCGGGCCCGATCGGTGAAAGCGAACGCTATGCGGCGCGCGTGTTCGGCGCGCATCGCACGTATCACGTGACGAACGGCTCGTCGATGTCGAACCGCGTGATCCTGATGGCGAGCGTCACGCGCAACCAGGTCGCGCTGTGCGACCGCAACTGCCACAAGTCGGCCGAGCACGCGATGACGATGTCGGGCGCGATTCCGACCTACCTGATTCCGTCGCGCAACCACTACGGGATCATCGGGCCGATCATGCCCGAGCGGCTGACGGCCGCCGCCGTGCGCCTCGCGATCGACGCGAACCCGCTCGTGCGCGGCCGCGACGGCATCGACCCGACGCCCGTGCATGCGCTGATCACGAACTCGACGTACGACGGCCTCTGCTACAACGTCGCGCGCGTCGAGGCACTGCTCGGCCAGAGCGTCGATCGATTGCATTTCGACGAGGCATGGTACGGCTACGCGCGCTTCAACCCGATCTATCGCGACCGTCACGCGATGCACGGCGATCCGTCGCAACACGATGCGAGCAAGCCGACCGTGTTCGCGACGCAATCGACGCACAAGCTGCTCGCCGCGCTGTCGCAGGCATCGTTCATTCATGTCCGCGACGGCCGTAACCCGATCGAGCACGCCCGCTTCAACGAGGCGTACATGATGCATGCGTCGACGTCGCCGAACTACGCGATCATCGCGTCGAACGACGTGAGCGCCGCGATGATGGACGGCCCCGGCGGCGAGGCGCTGACCACCGACGCGATCCGCGAGGCCGTCGCTTTCCGCCAGATGCTGGCGCGCCTGCATACGGAATGCGCGGAGAACAACGACTGGTTCTTCAACGGCTGGCAGCCCGATAGCGTCGTCGATCGCAAGACGGGCCGGCGCGTGCGCTTCCACGAAGCGGACGAGACGCTGCTCGCCACCGATCCGTCGTGCTGGGTGCTGCATCCGGGCGACACGTGGCACGGCTTCGGCGATATCGAGGACGACTACTGCATGCTCGACCCGATCAAGGTGTCGATCGTCACGCCGGGTGTCGCCTCGCACGGCGGGCTGATGCCGGTCGGCATTCCGGCGTCGGTCGTCACCGCGTATCTCGACCGGCACGGGATCGTCGTCGAGAAGACGACCGACTTCACGATCCTGTTCCTGTTCTCGCTCGGCGTGACGAAGGGCAAGTGGGGCACGCTGGTCAACACGCTGCTCGACTTCAAGCGCGACTACGATGCGAACGCGCCGCTCGAACAGGCGCTGCCCGAACTCGTCGCGCGCTATCCGGAACGCTATGGCAAGCTCGGCCTGCGCGACCTGTGCGACCTGATGTTCAGCGCGATGAGCGACCTGAAGACGACCGAGATGATGTCGCGCGGCTTCTCGACGCTGCCGAAGCCCGACTACAGCCCGGCCGAGGCGTTCGAGCATCTGGTGCACAACGACATCGAGATGCTGGAGCTCGCGGAGATGGAAGGCCGCACCGTCGCGACGGGCGTCGTGCCCTATCCGCCCGGCATTCCGCTGCTGATGCCCGGCGAGAACGCGGGGCCGGCCGACGGCCCGCTGCTCGGCTACCTGAAGGCGCTCGAGCAGTACGACCTGCGCTTCCCCGGCTTCACGCACGACACGCACGGTGTCGAGGTCGAGGATGGCGTGTATCGCATCGCGTGCATCAAGCAGAAGGCGCACGATACCCGCACGCGCTGAGCATGCGCCGGCCGCGGTGCATGCGGCCGTTCGGTTCAGGCGGCCGGTTGCGCCGGTAACCGGCCGCCTGCGCTGCGCGATTGTCGTCGGGTTGGCCGATGCATGCGTCGTACCGCGGCGCGATCGCGTCGGTTGCTCGCATCGGTTTCGGAATCTCCCGGCGCGCTTCCCGCGAACGACCTGCCGCAGCGCCGCGACCTTGTCAGCCCGCGTCCGGCTCGGGCACGCGTACCGCGGCCTCGATGCGAAACAGCAGCCGGTTGTCGAGCACATCCCAGATGTCGACCTCGCCCCGCCCGCCCATCGGCAGGCCGGCAAACACGAGGCGACCGCCGATCCAACCGGCCTGGCTCTTGAACCATCTGCGCTCGCACCAGCCGCCACGATGCAACGCGAGCCGCCTGCCGCTGCCGACATCGAACTCACGCAACACGCATTTCGCGTCGCGCGCCAGCACGCGGGCACCGTCGTCGGAAAACGCGCAGGGGAAGCCATTGTCCGCGCCCGGCAATTCGCAATCGGCTTCGCCATCCGTTCGCACCGTCAGCGCGGCATCCCGGGCGAATGCACGGCGATGCCGGCCCGCGCTCACCGCGAACGGCGCATCCTGAAAGCGCACGTCGGCCATGTCGTAATCGAGCACGTCGAGCGTGCCGCCGCCGGCGAGCGGCACCCGGTAGAGCCGGTTGCGGATGCGCACCCACGCTTCGCGCGCGTCGGGCGACAGATGAACCCGCTCCAGATAGTCGTACCGGCTTTCGGCGCGCCAGCACACGTCCGCGGCACCGTTCGCGGCGTCGACCCGGTAAAGCGCCGTGTTGTCCCAGTACGCGACGATCAGCGTCGACAGCGCCGCATCGGCCGATGCGCTCACCGGCACGTTGCGCAGTCCGTCCGTGGCAGTCGCTTGCGCTTCGTCCGGCACGAACGGACGCGGCAGTTCGAACGACGCGACCACCCGTCGCCGCGCAAGATCCCAGATGTCGCAGAATCCTTCGCCGGCAACGACCAGGCGCACGTCACCCGTGCCGTCGCGCGTCCATTCGAGCACGCACGCACGACGGGCCGCAACCGCCCCGGCAAGCGGCGACCGCGACGCTTCATGCGCCGATACCGATTCCGGCACCGGAGCGGCTTCGGCCTGCGCGCCCGCTTCGGGCGCCACGTAATCCGGCGGCACGTAGTCGGGCATCGGCGTTCGATGCCGGGCGCGCCACGCAGCAAGCCACGCCTGATAGACATATCGACGGCTGCCGTCCGTGCCGACATCGGGCTGTTCGAGACGAAAGGCGGCCGGATCGACACCCGGCAGCGGCACGAGTTCGGCACCGTTGCAATAGACGTAGACCCGCGCACGATCGCGCGCGAAATACTCGGAAAGAAACGTGAGCGTCGCGCCATCGACACCGCGGCGATACGGCTGGTTGCCGTGCAGCAACCGCCCCTGCCCGTCGCGCAGGAAGCCGTGCCCGACGAATTCGGCGCTCGCGCCGTCGAACCGCGCCTTCACTTCCTTGCCGAAATAGAACAAGCGGCCGCCGTCGCGCAGATGATGGTCGCCGATCGCTTCGACCCGGGCAGGATCGATGCCGCGCTTGCGGACCAGCATGCACAGCACGCCATTGCGATCCTTCGCATAGATATCGTTCAGGACTTCGAATGTATTTCCGTCGACTTTCGCGGCTTCCGCATGACCGCGCCACTGCTTCAGATAGCAATGGTCGCCGGCCTGATACCACGGCCCGGCCAGATGTCGCCACTGAGCGGGATCGCCCGGCAGCGGGCCGCCGCGAAGAAATCCGGTGTGGTAATCCGAGTACGAATAGAGTCGCGACCGGTCGGCGATGAACGAATCGCCGAGCCACCGGACCGTCGCCGCATCCGGTTCGAGCAGCGGCAGGTCGTGCAGATACACCTGGTCACCGACTACCCGGTACCCGCCGCCAAGTTCTTTCTCCGGCGTGTCTGCCGCAGCCTGCCCGACCAGCGTGTGCCACCAGTAGCCTTGCAGTTCGGGGCGTGCGGCAAAAAACGGCGACCAGTCGCGTTCCCACTTCTCGCGCGGGCCAGGATCGATCGCGTGCCCGTATTGATAAGGCCGCACTCGGTCGGTCGCGAGATCCTGCGCGACATCGGCCGCGCTGACGAAGCTCGCCGCATCGGCGCCTTCGAGCGCCCGTCCGCCATACCAGACCCGCTGCGCATCGACCAGATACGCGCCGACCCACCGCAGCGTCGCGGGATCCGCGCCGCGCATGCGCTTGCCGTAGTGATACAGGTAGCGATCGTCGTGCCCCCATGCATCGTTCAGCAGCCGGAAGCTCGCGGGCGACGCACCGGCAAGCTTGCGGTTCTGGAAGTAGACATGGTTCGCGTCGATGGCATGCGATTCGTCCAGCCGTCGAAACGTCGCGGCATCGACGTCGAGCACGGTGAAGCGCAACCACGTGAACGTGCACGCGTACGCACGCACGCCGTCCGTCGCCAGATACTGGGACAACGGCCGGAAGCCGTCGATCACGATGCCGTCGATGAGGTTGCCGGCACGGTCCCGCAACGGCTCGTCATGGCAGTACACGTGCGCGGCATCGCGCGTGAAGCCGAATCCGAGGTTCTCTCTGAGTGTCATGTTGTTGGTCTATTCCGCTTTCGTCCGGAATGCCCCGGGCAGGCGATGCGCCGCCGGGTACGAAAGCCGCCACCGCGCGGATGCGCGGCGCTCAAGCGTCCTGCGATCTTACGCCACGACTCATCCCGCGCCGGTACGCGGCCGGGCTCGTCGCCGCGACGCGCCGGAAATGCCGGCGCAGCGATTCCTCGGAACCGAACCCCGCGCGCGCCGCGACCTGCGCGAGCGACAGCGCGGGATGCGCTTCGAGCATGTCCTTCGCGACATTCACGCGTTCGCGGATCAGCCACGCGAGCGGCGACATCCCCGTCGCGTCCGCGAACTGACGCTGCAGCGTGCGCGTGCTCATCGCGGCCTGCGCGGCGAGCGACGCAAGCGTGTGCGGCTCGGCCGCGTGCGCGCGCATCCAGTCGATCAGCTTCGCGAGCCGGTCGGTGCCGCCCGGCGCGACCGGGCGCGGCACGAACTGCGCCTGCCCGCCGTCACGATGCGGCGGCAGCACGAGGCGCTGCGCGACGCGGTTCGCGATCGCGCCGCCATGATCGCGGCGCACGAGATGCAGCAGCATGTCGAGCCCCGCCGCCGATCCGGCCGACGTGATCACCTGCCCTTCGTCGACGTACAGCGCATCGGGATTCACGCGCAGCGCCGGATAGCGCGCCTGCAGTTTCTCCGCATAGCGCCAGTGGGTCGTCACCGTGAGGCCGTCGAGCACGCCGGCCGCGGCCAGCACGAACACGCCCGAACAGATCGAGCAGAGCCGCGCGCCGCGGCGATGCGCGGCCCGCAGCTTCTTCAGCAACGGCTCCGGCGGCAGTTCGTCCGGATCGCGCCAGCCGGGGATCACGATGGTGTCGGCGCGATCGAGCGTCGCGAGCCGATACGGCGCGGCGACCGTGATGCCGCCCGCCGCGCGCACGGGCCCCGGCTCGCTCGCGCAGACCGCGAAGCGATACCAGTCGACCCCGAGCTCGGGGCGTTCGAGGGCGAACAGTTCGACCACGCAGCCGAATTCGAACGTGCAGAGTCGATCGTAGGCGAGCGCGACGACGAGATGATTGTGCATGGCGTGATGTTACCGGAACTTGTCGATCGCGCCACTGCCGCGAAACGCGCCGAACCGCGATACTGCCCCTCATTCCACCGCGTTCCGCGCAATCTTCAGGAGAACCTGCCATGTCCTACGTCACCGACGTGCCCGCCGCCGACAGCCCCGCCGCCCTCGCGCATTTCGAGGCGTCGCTGCGCTTCGAGACCGATTGCTGGGACGTGCACGACGCGCTCGCATCGGGCACGCCCGATTTCGTGCTGCTCGACGTGCGCGGCCCCGATCAGTTCGCCGCCGGCCACGTGCCCGGCGCGCGCAACCTGCCGCGCCGCAAGATCATCGAGAGCAAGCTCGCCGGCTATCCGGCCGGCACGCTGTTCGTCGTCTACTGCGCGGGCCCGCACTGCAACGGCGCCGCGCGCGCGGCGATCCAGCTCGCGCGCCTCGGCCGGCCGGTCAAGCTGATGATCGGCGGTGTGACGGGCTGGCTCGACGAAGGTTTCGCACTGAGCAACGAAGTGCAGCCGGCGGACGCCGAAGCCGGCTGATCGTCATTAAAAACGCAACAATCAATTGCTGGACCACGGCCTGCACGCATACGGAAAAAGCGCGACAATCAGTCCCATTGCAGTTCGGATGGAGCAGCAACATGCAGAACGCAGTCCTGATTCAAGTGGCCGGTTCGGTGGCCGCGATCGCGATCTATTTTCTGCCGGCGGTCATTGCCGACCGGCGTGGCCGGCACGACAAGCTGACGGTCGCGATGTTCAACGCGCTGTTCGGATGGACCGGCATCGGCTGGCTGATGACGCTGTACTGGGCCTGCCAGCCGAACCCGCGCACCGATGTCGCGCAGACGATCCTCGCGAAGCGCCGCGGCATCAGCATGCGGACCTTCTCGACCGGCCTCGTCGAACGCGTGCAGCGCCGCGTTGCCGCCCAGGAGCAATGGGCGGAGAAACAAGGTTGCCGTTAAGTCCCTCTTTCCCCTTCAGCGTGACGCGTCGAACTTCGGCATCCTGACGTTGGTCGACGCGCGGTAGTCCCACACCAGCCCGTCGTGCGGCGGTACGCCGCCCGCACGCAACCAAGCCCCGAACGCCCCCGCCGTCACCGCCCGCGCGATCCGCTCGCCCGGGCAACCGTGCGGCCCCGTGCCGAAGCCGAAATTCGGCCCGGCCGCGCGCTCGGGCATGAACCGTTGCGGGTCCCGATGCACGGCCGGGTCGCGGTTCGCGGCGGCGAGCACGACGAGAATCGCATCGCCGGCTTCGACGGTCACGCCTTCGATCACCGTGCGCGATGCGACGAAGCGGCGCGTGTTCTGCACCGGTGAATCGAAGCGCCCGACTTCGGCAACGAATGCGTCGAGCGCGGCATCGTCCGGCGTGACGCGCGCGGCGCTCGCCCCCGCTTCCCCGTTCCACGCCACCAGCGTATTGCCGAGCCACGCGGCGGTCGCCTCGCAGGTCTGCGACAACAGCCCGACGAGATTCGCGACCAGCGCGCCGCTCGCCTGCCAGCCCGCCGCGCGGGCCGCCTGCTGCACGGCGGCAACGAGCGTGCCGTCGTGCGCATGCGTCTGCGCAACGCGCTCCGTCATCCGGTCGAGCAGCGCTCGCGCAGCGTCGCTCGCGCGGGCCAGTGCCGCGGCATCCGACAACGGCGACAGCGCGGCGACGAAATCGACGACCTGCGCCGCGATACCGTCGAGTTGGGTCTCGTCGAAGCCGAGCAGATCGGCAACCGCGCAAACGGGCACCGTCATGCACCACGCGTTCAGCGCGCCGGCATCGCCCGGCGCCGGCAAGCGCCGCGCGGCAATCCGCGCGGCACGGTCGCGCAGCGCCGCCGTGTCGATCGGCGCGAACGCCGTGCGCAGCGCCTGCTTCGGCACGTCGTGCCGCAACGCGCCAT
>NZ_VWWH01000148.1:0-10658 GCF_011753045.1 Burkholderia sp. Ap-955 | reverse complement strand
GCCGACGGCGCCGCGGCCTGCGCCGACGTGCCGGCCGCGCCGCTTGCCTGCGCGTGGGCGAGCTGCGGTGCAACGAACCCGTCGATTGCGGCGACGGACATCAGGATGCTTGCCGCCAGCGCGGCCAGTGAACGCTTCGTCATACCCCACTCCAGTTATTTCGGTGAACTTAATACGTCAGTTCGAGATGGTTTTTCCGGCCCGGATCGCGCCGGGCCGCCCACTGCATCAATTCAGATTGAACGAGAACGGAACCTGGACCCGTACCGACTGGCCCTGCGCGACGCACTTGAAGCGCTTCACGGTGTTGAAGGCAGCACGATCGAGGATCGGATCAGCCGACTGCGCCACGCGCTCGTTCGTGATGTTCCCTTCCGCATCCACGACGAACTCGATCGTCACGTCGCCCGTGATGTTGTTTTCCTGCGCTTCCTTGGGATACTGGATCGACGCACGCAGCGTGTCCGAATTCGGGCAGACCACACCTACGTCATGGCTGACAGGTTTGGCCGGGGCCGGCGGCGCCACGACCGGCGCCTGCACGGCCGGCGCGGACGGTACCGGGGCCGACTGGTGCGTGATCGTCGCCTGCGGCGGCGCCTGCACCGGCACTTCCGGCGGCGGGACGAACGGCGGCGGCGGCGGCGCGAATTTCGGCGGGGGGAGCTTGACCACGGGCATCGGCGGTGGCGGCGGCGGCTTGATCGGTTCGATGATGCGGGTTTCGATCGGGTGCTGGATCACCTGCACGACTTTCGTCGCGAGGCCGTTGAGCAGCGCGTAGATCAGCACGGCATGCAGCACCAGCACGATTCCGATGCCGCCGAACCGGCGTACCGGATTCTGTTGCTTCTTGCCGAACTCTCGCGGACGGCCCAGCGTAGCCAGTCCGCTGTTCGACGTAACCAGACGTTCTTCGACTTTCATGCCCACCATCCATCCCCCAAGCGATTCGCCCAGTTTCGGATCGCTGCCGGCGGCGAAGCCAGGTCGGCATCGCCACCGCAACTACCCGAACATTTCATTTCAAATTCAATTAGCAATCCGAATTGAAAGAATTACATTCGAATTCCAATTCATTCTTTTTCACGGAATCGTTCCGGCCGGCGCGGCCCGGCTTTACAACCGGAAAACCACGCGCCTGCACGTTCAGGCAATTGTCAGCTGAGCGGGCGGCGCCTCGTGTTTCGTCTGACGATTGGTCATTCGTTACACGGTGATGTCAATGGCGCCGTTCACTTGGGTGCAGAAGATAGCAAGGAAAAAATTTTGACGTCAAACTTTATTTGATGCCCGAATACAAAGTTTGGAGGGTTTATTCAAATAATATTCCGGTAAGCACAAGTGAAACATTTATTATAAAAACGGTAATTGAATTGTATGGATATATGCGAAAACGGATATTAATTTGTTCCGACATACATATCGGCATATTTCCTGCCCCGCATCAAAACCAGCCGCCATGAAAGCGGCCGGGATGGTGCGTGCCCTTCCCTCGTCAACGTCCGCATCGGTCACGCGATGCGCTGCTCGGCCACATCACGCCAGCCGACACTGCTTCCTCGAAACATCCGACGCATCACTGATATCCGAACGGTTAATTCGGAATGCGATTCAACATTCAAGTCGATATTTCCATAATAAAATCCATCACAATAACTTCGCACACCGAATTAACTATGCAACGACAAGACCCCTGCCCGGATACTCGACCCTGTCACCCGGGCATCGACCAGCACCCTTGCGCCGCGCGCGTCAGGAGTGCATGCCCTGCATCTTGTGCGAGAAATGCGCGCGCTCGGCCGTCTCCATCAGCATCAGGAATTCGTCCTGCATCATGTGGATCAGTGCTTCGTGGTCGCCGGCCTCGAAATAGACTTCCGGCTGCTGCGCGAGACGTTCCTCGAGAAACGTCTTCATGCCGTACGCCATGCACACCGGCGGCAACGCGCCCATGTCGCAATCCTTGAACAGCTCGCGCAGCTCGACCTCCCGGGCGAGCACGAGATGGCGTCCCGTCTTCACCCAGAGATCCGACAGGCGCACGGCGTGCGTGGTCGGCAATACGGCGGCGACGTAGCCTTCGTCGTCTTCGAGGAGCACGGTTTTCGCGAGGCGATCGCCGGGAATATGCGCGGCGGCGGCCGTCTCCATGCTCGTATGGCTATAGGGGTGGTACACCACTTCGTACCGCGATGACTTCTGACGCAGGCAATCCTGCAGGGTGGCTGACACAGGCATGGCACACCTCGTCTGGGCGAAACGGGCGAACGGCGTTCGCTCCGGATTCGTTCAGCATAGGTCGCATTCCGGCGGATGGAAAACCTCGCCTCGCCCGCGCGTTGCACGGACTCGACTCACGCGTTCAGTCCCCAGGGTCGAGTCCCTTTTCGCGCAGCCATTCCCGATTGAACAGCCGCGCGCGATAGATGTCGCCACGGTCGCACAGCAAGGTCACGATCGTGTGCCCCGGGCCCATCCGTCGGGCCAGCCAGACCGCCGCCGCGACGTTGATGCCGCTCGATCCGCCCACGTACAGCCCCTCCTCGCGCAGTAACCGGTAGACCATCGTCACGCACTGCTGATCGTCGATCCGCACGGCGTCGTCGATCGGCGTGTCCGCAAGGTTCATCGTGACGCGCGTCGACCCGATGCCTTCGGTGATCGAGCTGCCTTCCGCGCCGAGGTCGCCCGTTTTCACGTAACCGTAGAGCCCGCTGCCGTGCGGGTCTGCCAGCACGATCCGGACGTCCGGTTTCTGCTCTTTCAGATAACGGCTCACGCCTGCCAGCGTGCCGCCCGTCCCGGTCGCGCACACGAATGCATCGATCGTGCCCGCCGTATCGCGCCAGATCTCGGGCCCGGTCGTCTCGTAGTGCGCCTGGCGATTGACGACGTTGTCGAACTGATTGGCCCACACCGCGTTGTCAAGTTCGTCCGCGAGCCGCCCGGCAATCTTCTGATAGTTGTTCGGGTCACGGTAGGGCGCCGCCGGCACCGGGCGCACCTCGGCGCCGAGCGTGCGCAGGATCGCCATCTTGTCCGGCGATTGCGTGTCGGGAATCACGATCACGCAGTGATAGCCGCGCGCCGCGCAGATATGCGCCAGACCGATGCCGGTGTTGCCCGCCGTGCCCTCGACCACGGTGCCGCCGGGCTTCAGCACGCCACGCCGCTCGGCGTCGAGGATGATGTAAAGTGCCGCGCGGTCCTTCACCGACCCGCCCGGATTCATGAATTCCGCCTTGCCCAGGATCTCGCAGCCCGTCTCGGCGCTGAGCTTCGTCAGGCGAATCAGCGGCGTGCGCCCCACGCAGTCGACGAAGCCTTGTCGCACGTCCATGTCGTCCTCCGTTGCCGTCCTGCAGCGCACGCGCCACACACAACGAAGGATAGGCCGCCCTCGCGGCTTTCGTCGCAGGACGCCGCGTATTAAGCTTGAAGAGCCCATTGCGGCGAACGCGCCGCATCGCGAGACGAGGTCCGCCATGCTGCAACTGCAAACCGTTGCCGTCGACAAGCCCGAGACCATGAACTTCATCCTCGGCCAGTCGCATTTCATCAAGTCCGTCGAGGACATCCACGAGGCGCTGGTCGGCACCGTGCCCGGCATCCGCTTCGGGCTCGCATTCTGCGAGGCGTCGGGCAAGCGGCTGGTGCGCCACTCCGGCACCGATGCCGCGCTCGTCGACCTTGCATGCCGCAACGCCAGCGCGATCGGCGCCGGTCACGCGTTCATCGTGTTCCTCGGCGACGGATACTTTCCGGTCAACGTACTCAACGCGATCAAGGCGGTGCCGGAAGTCTGCCGGATCTATTGCGCGACCGCGAACCCGACCGAGGTGATCGTCGCGGAAACCGCGCAAGGACGCGGGATCGTCGGCGTCGTCGACGGCTTTGGGCCGCTCGGTGTCGAAAACGACGACGACATCCGCTGGCGCAAGGACCTGCTGCGCACGATCGGCTACAAGGCATAGGGATGCCCCCGCCCGCGGCCTGTAGACCTGGCTGCATGGAAGGCGCGTTGCGGCCAGGATTTCAGGACGGGTGACGCTCAGACCGTTAGTTGCATTTATGGCCACGGACGCGTGCCTCCGTTCGCGTCGTGTCACCGCTGTCCGCCTGCCCGCCCTATACTGCCCGCAGCAGACTGACCGACGGCGCGCCGACGCACCGGCCGCTGCGATTCTTCCCGGAGCCGCCATGTATTACCAGTTGACCTACGATCTCGTCGACGATTACCTGTCCCGTCGCGAACCGTTCCGCGCCCAGCACCTCGCGCTTGCGCAGGCTGCGACCGAGCGCGGCGAACTCGTGCTCGCCGGCGCGCTGTCGGACCCGGCCGATCAGGCCGTGCTCGTGTTCGAAGGGGATTCGCCGGAGGCGGCCGAGTCGTTCGCGCGCGCCGATCCGTACGTGCAGAACGGCCTCGTGAAATCGTGGCGCGTGCGTCCGTGGCGCGTCGTGGTCGGCAAGCACGCGCCGCCCCGCGCGTGAAGCGAGACTACAGCCACCCTGCCCGCTTGAATCGCCACCATAGCGCGAAGTCGGCCACGACCATCACGGCGATACAGCCGTAGAAGCCGTATTTCAGGTGCAATTCGGGCATGTTCGCGAAGTTCATCCCGTAGATGCCGGCGATCATCGTCGGGATCGCGAACAGCGCGGCGAACGAGCCGAGCCGCTTCGTCACCTCGTTCTCGGCCAGCGAGATCATCCCGAGGTTGACCTGGATCGCCGTGACCACCATCTCGCGCCGCCCTTCGATCGTCTTCACGATCCGCTGCAGATGGTCGTACACGTCGCGAAAGTACGGCTCCATGCCGCTGCAGATTTGCGGAATGCGCCCGCCGGTGAGCTTCGCCAGCGGCTCGATCAGCGGCGCCGTGTGCTGGTACAGCATCACGAGCCGGCGCTTCAGCGAATAGAGATCCTCGATGATCGCGCGCGACGAGGCGGGCGTGGCCTTCGCGAAGATGCGGTCCTCGAGTTGCTCGAGTTCGGTGCCGAGCGTTTCGAGGATCGGGAAATAGCGGTCGACGACCTGGTCCATCAGCGCGTAGAACACGAATGCCGAACCTTCCTGGAGCAGATGCGGCTCGCGCTCGCAGCGCTTGCGCACGTCGCGAAAATCGTGCTCGGTATGGTTGCGGATCGACAGCACGTAGTTCGGGCCGACGAACACGTTCAGCTCGCCGACATTGAATTCATCGTCGTCGTCCAGCTCGACCGTATGCAGCACCGCGAACAGCGAATCGCCGTACTCCTCGATCTTCGGTCGCTGATGCCCCTTGCGGGCATCCTCGAGCGCCAGTTCGTGCAGCCCGAATTCCTCGCCCATCAGGTCGAGTTCCTCGGGTGTCGGATCCTTCAGCGCGACCCACACGAAGCACTCGGGCTTCGACACGTAGTCGCTGATGGCGTCGATATCGATGTCGGCCAGCTTGCGGCCGTCCTGGTATGCAGCACAGTCGATCAGCATGGTGTTCGTGACGTTGCGGTTTGCGCATCAGTTTACCGGTTTGCTGCGCGGGCGGCCCGTCTTGCGCGGCACGGCGATATTGGTCATGATCGGGCTGCGTGCGCCGCAGCATGCGCACCCGGACACTTCGCCCCCCCAGCCGCACGGCCGTGCGGCCCAACCGTCAAGGAGACGGACCCATGTGGTATTTCTCGTGGATACTCGGCATCGGCGTGGCGCTCGGCTTCGGCATCATCAACGCGATGTGGCTGGAAGCGGAAGTCTTCTCGCGCGGCGACAAGCGCAACGGCGCGTCGGGCCCGCGCTCGGGAGGCAAGGCTTCGTGACGCATCTGGTGTTCTTCTGCGGTCACGCCGGCACCGGCAAGACCACGCTCGCGAAGCGGCTCATCGGGCCGCTGATGCGCGCGACCGGCGAGGCCTTCTGCCTGCTCGACAAGGACACGCTGTACGGCCGCTACAGCTCGGCCGCGATGGGTGCGCTCACCGAGAATCCGAACGACCGCGACAGCCCGCTCTACCTGAAGCACCTGCGCGATCCCGAATACCAGGGCCTGCTCGACACGGCCCGTGAAAATCTCGCGCTCGGCATCGGCGCGCTCGTGGTCGGCCCGCTGTCGCGCGAAGTGCGCGATCGCCGCATTCTCGATCGCGCGTGGCTCGGCATCGCGCCCGACGTCAAGCTGACGGTCGTCTGGGTCCACACGTCGGAAGATGTCGCGCATCAGCGGATCATCGCGCGCGGCAACCCGAACGACGCATACAAGCTCGCGCACTGGGACGAATACCGGCAGCGCCGCTTCGTGCCGACCGGCCACGAATGCGACGGCATCGTGATGTTCGACAACACCGCGCCCTCCGACGCCGACGTCGATACCTTGCTGTACCGCATCGCGCCGCCCCCGCCGGCGGCCACGATCGTCCCGCCGCTGCCGGCCTGACCGGCTCCTCTTTTTCGTCACCCGCAAAAAACAACGCCGGAAGCGCTGCTGCGCTCCCGGCGTCGTACGGCCCTCGTGCCAGAGGCTGACGGGTGGTCAGGCCACTTCGTGCACGCGCTCCATCGTGCCGCCTTCGTACAGCTTGCCGAAGCGGTTCGACAGGAACGCCTTCAGCGACACCTTTTCCTGCGGGATGAAACCGCTCTGCGGCAGCTTCTTTTCGCGGAACAGATCCAGCACCGCGCACATCGCGCCGGCCGTCGTGATCTGGATCGCGCTCATGTGCATCCCGCACACGTCCTTCGCGAAGATCTTGCGCGTGAACACGTCCTGCACCAGCTGGCCGTCCTTCACGCCCGTCACCGTGATGAACACGAGCACGACGTCCTGCTTCGTCGACGGCACCGCGCGGCGCATGATCGACTTCAGCGTGTCGCGGTCGGTCGACAGGCGCAGGTCTTCGAGCAGGAATTGCACGAGATCACGGTGGCCCGGGTAGCGCACCGACTTGTAGTCGAGCGTCTCGACCTTGCCCGACAGCGTCTCGCACAGCGTGCCGAGGCCGCCCGACGTGTTGAACGCTTCGTATTCGGTACCGTCGAGCGAGAAGTGCTCGAGGCCTTCGAGCGGCTGCACCCACTGCTTGCGGCCGTCGCGGATCGCTTCGCACGGCTGGCAGTATTCGTTGATCAGGCCGTCGACGCTCCACGTCAGGTTGTACTTCAGCGCGTTGGTCGGATACTCGGGCAGCGCGCCGACGCGCATCTTCACGTCGCGCACTTCGCTGAAGCCGTTCACCAGTTCGTGTGCGGCGAGACCGATGAAACCCGGCGCGAGGCCGCACTGCGGCATGAACGCACGGTCGGAGCCTTCGGCCAGTTCGCGGATCGCGTGGGTCGCGCGCACGTCTTCGGTCAGATCGAAGTAGTGGACGCCGGCAGCCTTCGCGGCGGCGGCCACGTTGACCGCGAGGTAGTAAGGCAGCGCGTTGACGAGCGCATCGAAGCCCTTCACGGCTTCGCGAATCGCGTTTGCATCGGCCGAATCGACCCGTTGCGTCGCGATGCCTTCGCGCGACAGCTTCGCAAGCGCATCCGCATCACGGTCGAACGCGACGACTTCGTAGTCGCCCGTTTCACGCAGCATGTGAGCAATGGTGTGGCCGATCAGACCTGCGCCGACGATGGCGATTTTCATGCGCTTATCTCCTGAGGATGGGTTGGTGTTGTGAACGGCGTTGAGCCATGAACACAGTGTAGGGACGCGCAAAATCAGTTCCAAGACGAAGAATGATGCGAAACGACCGATAATTTCGACGTTCCGACGACACATTTCGTCGAAATGTCGAAATGACGTTTTTTTCCCGCTGCCGGCCTCGCTATGGCTGGCCTAAGTCTTCCGTTTCAGACTGCATGCCGACCACCCGACTTCCAAGGAGGCATCGCATGCAATCCCTGCCCGTCCATCGCACGCCGCACTGGCTGAACAAGGTGCCTGACGTCGCGCTGTCGTTCTGGATCATCAAGATCATGTCGACCACGGTCGGCGAAACCGGCGCGGACTTTCTCGCGGTCAACGCAGGGCTCGGCCAGACCGTCACGCGCGTCGCGATGGCGTCGCTGCTCGCGATCGCGCTGTGGCTGCAGTTGCGTACGCGCCGCTACGTGCCATGGATCTACTGGCTCACGGTGGTGCTGGTCAGCATCGTCGGCACGCAGATCACCGACCTGCTCACCGACGGCCTGAACGTCAGCCTCTATGCGAGCACGGCCGCGTTTGCCGTCGCTCTCGCCGCGATCTTCTTCGTGTGGCATCGCGTCGAAGGCACCCTGTCGATCGACACGATCGTCACGCCGCGGCGCGAGCTGTTCTACTGGGCCGCGATCCTCTGCACGTTCGCGCTGGGCACCGCCGCGGGCGATCTCGCGACCGAAGCGCTCGGGCTCGGCTTCACGCTCGGCGCGCTGTGCTTCGGCGGTTTGATCGCGGCCGTGTTCGTGATGTGGCGGCTCGGTGCCAACGCGGTGCTCGCGTTCTGGATCGCGTACATCCTGACGCGCCCGTTCGGCGCATCGCTCGGCGACCTGCTCACGCAGGCCCGCACCTATGGCGGGCTCGGCTTCGGCGCCGCCTGGACGAGCCTGCTGTTCCTGACCGTGATCGTGCTGCTCGTCGCCGTCGCGCAGTTCGGCAGCGGCCCGCGCACGCGTACCGGTACCGCCGAATGACGCCCTTTTCCTTCCGTTCATCGAATCGAGGACACGCCATGCGCATCCCCCATCCCGTTTCCCGTCTCGCCGTTACCGCGGCCACGATTGCCCTGTTGAGCGCCGCCGCCGGCTGCTCGAAGCAGCAGGATGCAATCGCAGCAACGCCGGTACCCGCCTCGGCCGCGGCATCGCCCGCAGCGGCCCACGCATCGAAGCTCGGCGACCTGTCGCAGTTCCGCACGATCGCCGTCGACGTGAACACGCTCGTCACCAAGGGCGACCTGCCCGGTGCGAAAACGCGCATCAAGGATCTCGAGATCGCGTGGGATTCGGCCGAAGCCGGCCTCAAGCCGCGCGCCGCCGCCGACTGGCACATCGTCGACCAGGCGATCGACCGCGCGCTTTCCGCGCTGCGTGCCGACCATCCGACCCAGGCCGATTCGGCCGCCGCGATGAAGGACCTGCTCGCGGCGCTCGACCGGTTCAGCGGCACATAAGGATCGCAGCACGCCGCGACACGTGACGCCCGTGCGGGAATCGCATACGCTGGCGGCGTTTGCACGGGACGGAGAACACGCATGCGGATACTGCTCGTCGAAGACGACCCGATGATCGGCGACGCCGTCCATGCCGCGCTGAAGGACGCGTCGTACGCCGCCGACTGGGTCACCGACGGCGTGCGCGCGTTGACTGCGTTCGCCGCGCAGCCCTACGACCTGGTCCTGCTCGATCTCGGCCTGCCCGGCCGCGACGGGCTCGACGTGCTGGCCGCCATCCGTGCGAAGGACGCCAGCGCGCCGCTGCTGATCGTCACCGCCCGCGATGGGCTCGACGATCGACTGGCAGGCCTCGACGGCGGCGCCGACGACTACATCGTGAAGCCGTTCGAGATGGCCGAGCTGCTCGCGCGGATTCGCGTCGCGATCCGGCGCCGGGCCGGTTCGGCCGCGCCGCTGTTGAGCAACGGGATCGTGTCGCTCGACCCGGCGACGCGCGAGGCCGCCATCGACGGGCACGCGCCGGTGCCGCTGTCGAATCGCGAATTCTCGCTGCTGCGCGCGCTGCTGGTGCGCCCGGGCGCGATCCTGTCGCGGCGCGAGCTCGAGGATCGCCTGTACGGCTGGGGCGAGGAAGTCGAAAGCAATGCGGTCGAATTCCTGATCCATTCGCTGCGCCGCAAGCTCGGCAGCACGGTGATCAAGAACGTCAGGGGTGCGGGATGGATGGTTTCAAGAAGCGCCTGAGCGAGTCGATCGGCTTGCGCCTGTCGGTCGCGCTGTCGGCCGCGATCCTGGTCGTCGCGACGGCCGCGGCCGCGTTCGCGTTTTCATCGGCATTCGACGAAGCGCACGAACTGCAGGACGACGTGCTGCGCGAGGTCGCGACGCTGCTCGACCGCGCGCACGCGTCATCGCTCCATGCCGACGGCACCGGGCCCGCACGCGAAAGCGACGAGCTGTCGCGCGTGATCGTGCAACCGCTCGGTGGTGCACCGCAGCCGGGCCGCGACGGCACGCCGCCGCTCGCGCTGGCGCCGACGCTCGCCGACGGGCTGCATACGGTCGATGCCGGCGGCAGCACGTATCGCGTGATGGTCCGGACCTTCGCGAACGGCGAGCGCATCGCGGTCGCGCAGGAGGCCGGCATGCGCGACGATGTCGCACGCGAAAGCGCATGGCGCACCGCGTTGCCGCTGCTGATCCTCGTCCCGATCCTGCTGCTGCTCGTCGCCGATCTCGTGCGCAAGCTGTTCCGCCCGGTGGCCGCGCTGTCTGCCGGCATCGATGCCCGCGACGAGCACGACCTGCGCCCGGTGCCGGCCGAGCACGTGCCGGTCGAGGTACGGCCATTCGTCGTCGCGATCAACCGCATGCTGGCGCGCGTCGCGCAGTCGGTCGCCGCGCAGCGTCGCTTCGTCGCCGACGCCGCGCACGAACTGCGCTCGCCGCTCACGGCGATGTCGCTGCAGGCCGAGCGCCTCGCCGAGGCCGACCTGCCGGACGATGCGCGCGCACGGCTCGCCGCG
>NZ_VWWH01000147.1:0-10873 GCF_011753045.1 Burkholderia sp. Ap-955 | reverse complement strand
CGATGCCGCGCGCGACGGGCAGCAGCCGGCTCATCGGCGGCCTCCGCACACGCGGCGCGCGAACGCGTGCCCGGCGGCCGGGCGGCAGCGGACGGACGGGCGAACCGGAACGGAGCGGAAGGACGGGCGCGGCATGACTGGCGACATCGGGCGGATCGTGGCCGGACGCGGTGGTCGGGCCGTCAAACATCATATGAATGGCGGCCGGGACGCGGGTCCGGGCCGGTGGTCGGGCACGCTCATTTTAGGGCCGCGGCACGGCGTGTTCGGGGCGGGCGCGAACGGGTTTTGTAACCGATTGTATGGCGCCGGACGAACGGTTTCGCGGGGTCGGTCCATTTCCATCCGAAGCGGCTCAAGCGTCTCGTGCATTCGGGTCCCGAAACGGGCCGCGGAGCCGGCTCGCCAGTCTGTAACCATTGGCGGTATACGGCCCGATACCCGTTCGTCTAGAATCCGCGTAACTTTTACAAACGATCCCCAAATAAAGCAGGCGGGGAAGCCGGCAGACGCCGGAGGGACGGAGATTCGCACGCGCCGGGCGTGCATGGCGATTGCCGTTTCCGTGCGCCTTCCGCTGCCACGGGCCGCCTGCCCGCACGCATGATGAACGCACTGGAACAAGAGCTCGCCACGCTGATCATCGGCGAACTGAATCTCGAAGACGTCACGCTCGACACCGTGACGGCCGAGACCCCGTTGTATGGCGAGGGTTTCGGGCTCGACTCCATCGACATCCTGGAAATCGCCTTGCTGATCTCGAAGAAATACGGTTTCGAGCTGCGTTCGGACAATCCGGACAACCAGAAGATCTTTGCGACGCTCGGTGCACTGGCTGCGTACGTCGCCGCGCACCGCACGAAGTGACGGCGTCCGCGCACGGGCGCGACGCGCCGATGAGGACGGCAGGCGGCCGCGATCGGCAGACGATACGCGGCCGCGTCGATCGAGGTGGAACGCGATGAACGGAGCAATTCGATGCGCTCGCTCGTGACGGGCGGCAGCGGCGCACTCGGGCAGGCGATCTGCACGGCGCTCGCGCAGGCCGGCCATGAAGTGTGGGTCCATGCGAACCGCCATCTCGCGCAGGCGGAGGCCGTCGCGCAGCAGATCGTCGCGGCCGGCGGCTCCGCGCACGCGATCGCGTTCGACGTGACCGACGCCGATGCGACGCTCGCCGCGCTGAAGCCGTTCATCGACGATGCGCCGGTGCAGATTCTCGTCAACAACGCAGGCATTCACGACGATGCGCCGATGGCCGGCATGTCGCGCCAGCAGTGGCACAGCGTGCTCGACGTGACGCTCAACGGCTTCTTCAACGTCACGCAGCCGCTGCTGTTGCCGATGATCCGCACGCGGCGCGGCCGGATCGTCAACATCGCGTCGGTGGCCGGCGTGACCGGCAATCGCGGGCAGGTCAACTACGCGGCCGCGAAGGCGGGGCTGATCGGTGCGACGAAGTCGCTGTCGCTGGAGCTCGCGTCGCGCGGCATCACCGTGAACGCGGTCGCGCCCGGCATCATCGAATCGCCGATGGCCGAGCACGCGTTTCCCGCCGAACGCATCAAGCAGCTCGTGCCCGCGCAGCGCGCGGGCCGGCCCGACGAAGTCGCGGCGATGGTCGCGTATCTGGTGTCCGACGCCGCGGCCTATGTGACGGGACAGGTGCTGTCCGTCAACGGCGGGCTCGCCTGACGAAGCGCGCAGCGTCGGCGTGACGTAACGCAACGCGGCGCAGGCCGCGATGTTGCGCGGCCTGCGCCGCATAGTGAGGAAATCGAAGTGTCCGTGCATCCAGTCGACGCCGAATGGCGCCCGTGTTCCCTGTCGTCCTCTGCCGCGCCCGTCGTGCGCGGACAGACGGCGGCCGGGCCGACCGCATCGCGATCGGGCGAAGAAGCGCTCGCGCACGGCGGCGGCCGCACACTGCGGCTCGTCCGGATGAGCCATGCGCGGCTCGCCGCGTTGCTGCACGATGCGCGTGGTCGTGGCGATGGATTCGAGCGCGCGTTTCCCGGCGCGTTGGGTGCGGTGTGCATTGGCGCGGGCACGGCATCGCACGCCGAATCACGAGCGGACGCGGCGGCACGGATGCTGGCCGATGTCGTGCCCGACCTGCCGGTCGCACCGGTGCCGATGACGCTGCTCGGCGCCGGCATCGCGCCGGACGACGCCGTCTGCGAAATCTGGCAATGCCATGCGCGCGACCTGCGCAGCGAACGGCGCGGCGCACTGCACTATCGGTACAGCGAAACGGCGGGCCTCGTGTTCGGTAGCATCCTCGTGCACGAAGAAGCACATGAGGCGAACGAATCGCACGACAGCGGCACACCGCTCGAACGCGCGACCCACGACGCGTACCACACGCTGTTCGACGTGCTCGATGCGCTCGGCATGCCGCATCCGCTGCGCATCTGGAATACCGTGCCGGCGATCAATGCCGTGCAGTTCGGGATCGAGCGCTATCGTCAGTTCAATATCGGCCGCCAGCACGCGTTCGATGCGTGCCGCCGCGCACTGACGGGCGGCGTGCCGGCCGCATGTGCGCTCGGCTCGGTCGTGCCGGTCGCGGGCGATGCATCGCCGGCCGCGCCGCTCGCGATCCATTTCCTCGCGAGCCGCACGCCGGCCGATCCGGTCGAGAACCCGCGCCAGGTCAGCGCATATCACTATCCGGCGGAGTACGGCCCGCGGGCGCCGACGTTCGCGCGCGCCGCCGCCTGGGTGGAAGGCGATGCCGCGCCGGTGCTGTTCGTGTCGGGCACCGCGAGCATCGTCGGGCACCGCACCGTGCATCATGGCGACGTCGTCGCGCAGACGCGCGAGACGGTTGCGAACCTCGCGGCCGTGCTCGAGCAGGCCACGCGCCAGGGGCACGGCCCGTTCTCGCTCGCCGACCTGAGCTATCGCGTCTACGTGCGCGACGCCGGCGATGCCGCGGCGCTGGCCGCGATCGAGCACGTGCTGCGCGAGGCGGCCGGCCCCGGCGTGCGGCCGCTCGTCGTTCATGCGGACGTGTGCCGCGACGACCTGCTGGTCGAGATCGAGGCCAGCGCGGGTCATGAGGAGGCGTGGTTGTCATGAAGCGAGAAAACCTCACGATCGAGCAACCGGCCCCGCACGCGGGAGACGTCGACGAAGCCTGCCGACGGTCGCCGGCAAGTCATAAACTTTTGTCAGGATCCCCGTCTTCGCAATCGGCCGTTTCCATGTCCAAGCTGCACGCCTCGTCCACCCATCTCGTCCTGATTCCGAGCTACAACCCGGGCGCCAAGGTCGACACGACCGTGCGCAATGCCCGCGCGCAGTGGAATCCGGTGTGGGTCGTCGTCGACGGCAGCACCGACGGCAGCGCCGAACGGCTGCAGGCGATGGCCGAGCGCGACCCGGGGTTGCGCGTGATCGTGCTGCCGGAGAACCGCGGCAAGGGCGCCGCGGTGCTCGCCGGGCTCGACGCGGCGGCCGCGAGCGGCTTCACGCACGTGTTGACGATGGATTCCGACGGCCAGCATCCGGCCGACCTGATTCCCGCGTTCATGGCTGCGTCGCAGGCCGCGCCCGACGCGATGGTGCTGGGCGTGCCGAAGTTCGACGCGAGCGCGCCGCAGTTGCGCGTGCAGGGCCGCCGTCTGTCGAACGCGTGGGCCGACCTCGAGACGCTGTGGGCCGGGATCGGCGATTCGCTGTACGGGTTTCGCGTCTATCCGGTCGCGCCGCTGGCCGCGATCATGCGCCGCCAGCCTTGGATGCGCGGCTTCGATTTCGATCCCGAGGCGGCCGTGCGGCTGTGCTGGGCCGGCGTGCGGCCGATCCGCATCGACGCGCCGGTGCGCTATTTCGGCCGGCACGAGGGCGGCGTCTCGCACTTCCATTACGGCCGCGACAACGCGCTGCTCGCGTGGATGCACCTGCGCCTGTTCACCGGTTTCGCGGTCCGGCTGCCGATGCTGGTCGCGCGGCGGCTGACGCGACGCCGCGACCAGACGGCCTGAGCCCGCCCGTTTCCCCTTCCGGTCGCCGCCCGCCTGCGGCGATTGCTCCGTTTTTCGTCGTCAATCCCGTGCCGACGCGCCGCTTCGTTCCAGTTCGTTGAGTAATCAACGTGTCATCGGATGTAAACATCTGGTAATTTTCTGCCGGATTATGCAAAATCGCCGCTCCCAAATACAACTATCGAGGGATTCCGGGATGCAACTCAAGAAAGCGGTGGCAGCGTGTGGCGTGGCGTTTCTGTTGAGCGCGTGCGGCGGGGTGCAGAGCCTTGACGCGAACAGCCTGACGTCGGCGGGGACCAGCCTGTACAAGGCAGCGACGCTGTCGGACAGCGACATCGCCGCACTGTCGAACGACTCGTGCAAGGCGAGCGATGCCGAATCGAAGATCGCGCCGGCGAACAGCGCGTACGCGAAGCGCCTGACGAAAGTGATGAAGGGCTTCGGCGACATGACGCTGAACGGCCAGAAGATCAACTACAAGGTCTACATGACCAAGGACGTCAACGCGTGGGCGATGGGCAACGGCTGCGTGCGTGTGTACAGCGGCCTGATGGACCAGATGAACGACGACGAGCTGCGCGGCGTGATCGGCCATGAAATGGGCCACGTTGCACTCGGTCACTCGAAGAAGGCGATGCAGACGGCCTACGCGGTCAGCGCGGCGCGCACCGCGGCCGGCGCGGCATCGCCGGGCGTGGCGGCACTGACGAGCTCGCAGCTCGGCGACATCACCGAGAAGTTCATCAACGCGCAGTTCTCGCAGACGCAGGAAAGCGCGGCCGACGACTACTCGTTCGACCTGATGAAGCAGAAGGGTATGAACCAGAAGGGCCTCGTCACCGCATTCCAGAAGCTCGCGAAGCTGGATGGCGGCAAGAGCTCGATGATGGATTCGCACCCGTCGTCGGCGAGCCGCGCGCAGCACATCGAGGATCGCATCGCGAAGGGCAGCTGATCGCGCAATCGGTCGCCTGCCGCGGCGGGCGATCAAGCGGCGACATGAAAAACCCCACGCTCTTCCGGGCGTGGGGTTTTGTTTTTAGGGCGGGCGCCGCTTACGGCACCATCCCCGGCAGCACGTACGCCTGCGCGAGCGTGATCAGCCCGACGATCACCGCGAACAGCAGGCTGTGCCGCACCGTGAAGCGGAACAGCTCCGATTCCTTGCCGACGAGGCCCGTCGCCGCGCAGGCGACCGCGATCGACTGCGGCGAGATCATCTTCGCGGTCACGCCGCCCGTCGTGTTCGCGGCCACCGCGAGCGTCTCGGGCACGCCGAGCTGATGGGCCGTGGCCTGCTGCAGCGAGCAGAACAGCGCATTCGACGACGTGTCCGAGCCCGTCAGGAACACGCCGAGCCAGCCGAGGAACGGCGAGAAGAACGGGAACGCGGCGCCGGTCGCGGCCAGCATCAGCGCGAGCGTCGACGACATCCCCGAATAGTTCGCGACGAACGCGAACGCGAGTACGAGGCCGATCGACAGGATCGGGCGCGTCAGGTCCTTCAGCGTCTCGCCGAACGTGACGAGTGCGTCGCGCGGCTTCATCCGCAGCAGCGCCATCGAGATCAGCGCGGTCACGAGGATCGCGCTGCCCACTGCCGACACGAGATCGATCTTCAGCACCGCGTCGAGCGCCTTCGGCGTCGCGGCGATCGGCGCGGTCTTCACGACGAGCTGGTCGAGCCCCGCCACATGGAACTTCAGCACGGTCGACGCGAGCGCGCCGTGCGCGGCGAACAGCGCCTTGAACGGCGCGATGCTCCATACGGTGACGACGGCCGTCAGGATCAGGAACGGCGACCACGCGCGCACGGTCTGCGCGAGCGTGTACGGCGACGCCTGCCGGCTCGTGCCGGTGCCGAAGCCGTTGTACGAGCCGGTACCGCCGAAGCCCGCGAGCGCGGCGCCGCCGCCCGACGCGACGAGGCCGCCGGCCGTCTGCTTCGCGGTGCGCGGCTGCCAGACCTTCAGGAACGCGGCGAGCGCGACGAGGCTCACGAGCGACGACGTGATGTCCGGCAGCTCGGGCCCGATGTGGTTCGACGTGAAGTATTGCGTCACCGCGAAGCTGCCGCCCGCGACGAGCGCGGCCGGCCAGGTCTGCCGCACGCCGCGCAGCCCGTCCATCATGAACACGAGCCAGAACGGCACCGCGAGCGACAGCAGCGGCAGCTGGCGGCCGGCCATCGCGCCGATATGGAACGGGTCGATGCCCGTCACCTGCCCGGCGACGATGATCGGAATGCCCATCGCACCGAACGCGACCGGCGCCGTGTTTGCAATCAGGCACAGTCCTGCCGCGTGCAGCGGCTTGAAGCCGAGGCCGACGAGCAGCGCGGCGGTGATCGCGACGGGCGCGCCGAAGCCGGCCGCGCCCTCGAGGAACGCGCCGAACGAGAAGCCGATCAGCAGCATCTGCAGGCGTTGGTCGTCGGTGATCGACAGCACGGACGCGCGAATGATGTCGAACTGGCCGGTCTTCACGACGATCTTGTACAGGAACACGGCCGCGACGATGATCCACGCGATCGGCCAGATGCCGTACGCGAAGCCGAAGCCGGCCGCCGCGAGCGCCTGCGGCACGGGCATTCCGTACGCGAGGATCGCGACGCCGAGCGACAGCAGCAGCGTGATCGCCGCGGCGACGTGGCCCTTGAGCCGCAGCGCGGCCAGCGCGACGAAAAAGAAAATGATCGGGATTGCGGCGACGAACGCCGACAGCCCGAGGCTGCCGAGCGGGGTGTAGATCTGATGCCAGGCCTGCATGGATGTCTCCTCCATAGGTTTTTGTCGATACGGCTTGAGAAACGAAACGGCTATTCGGGCTGGCCGCGTGCGCGCAGCAGGTCGGACAGGCTGCGCGGCGCCGGTTCGAGCGGCGTGCGGTGCTGCGTCCAGCCCATCTGTTTTGCCGGCGTCAGCGCACGCAGCCGCGTCGCGGTCCAGCGGAACGCGCGGTACGCACGCGGATGCGCGAACGCACCCGACCAGAAGCGCCACACGAGGTCTTCCGCGCGGTTGTAGTTCGCGCCCTGGCCGCGCAGCGGATGCGCGACGGGTTCGTCGGGCTTGCGGTTCGCCTCGGTGCGCAGCCGCACGAGCAGCTGCGGGATCGGAATCCGCACCGGGCACACCTCGCCGCAGGCGCCGCACAGCGTCGATGCGGTCGGCAGGTCGGCCGTCGCGTCGAGGCCGAGCAGGTGCGGCGAGATGATCTTGCCGATCGGGCCCGGGTAGGTCGTGCCGTATGCGTGGCCGCCGATGCGCGTATAGACGGGGCAGTGGTTCATGCACGCGCCGCAGCGGATGCACTGCAGCGTCGCGCGCAACTGCTCGTCCGCGTAGGCCTGCGTGCGGCCGTTGTCGAGCAGCACGAGATGCAGCTCGCGCGGGCCGTCGCGTTCGCCGTCGCGGCGCGGGCCCGAGATCAGGTTGAAGTAGGTCGTGATCGCCTGGCCGGTGGCCGAGCGCGTGAGCAGGCTCGACAGCGGCACGATGTGCTCGAGCTTCTCGACGACCTTCTCGATCCCCATGATCGCGACGTGCGTGTCGGGTACCGTCGTCGACAGGCGGCCGTTGCCTTCGTTCTCGACGAGCCACAGCGTGCCCGTGTCGGCCGCCGCGAAGTTCACGCCGGACAGGCCGATGTCCGCGTCGGCGAACGCACGGCGCAGCGCGCGCCGGCCGGTCTGGATCAGCTCGTCGACGTCCTCGGTGTAGCGCGTGCCGGGGATGTGTGCCTCGAACAGCTCGGCGATGTCGCCGCGCGTCTTGTGGATCGCGGGCATCACGATATGCGACGGCTTCTCGCCCGCGAGCTGCACGATGAATTCGCCCATGTCGGATTCGATGCAGTCGACGCCGTGCTCCGCGAGGGAGTGGTTCAGCTCGATTTCCTCGCTCGCCATCGACTTGCCCTTGATCACGCGGCGCGCCTTCTTCGCTTGCGCGATGCCGAGCACGATCGCGTTCGCGTCGGCGGCCGTCTCGGCCCAGTGCACGTGCACGCCAGCTTCGGTGAGCTTCGTCTCCAGCCGTTCGAGCAGCGCGGGCAACTGCGCGAGCGCGTGCTGCCGCACCGCTTCGCCGAGGTCGCGCAGCTGCTGCAGCTCGGTGTCGTCGGGGAACTGCGTTGCGCGCTTGCCCTGCAGGAAGTCCATCGCGCCACGGAAGCTCTTGCGCAGCGCGGGATCGTCGAGCGCGGCGCGCACGCGGGTCTTGAAGTCGCCGGGGGCGACGAATTGCAGCGTGTGGTCGCTCATTGCGGGAAGTCCTCGCGGGCGGTGGCGGCCGGGCCGGCGGCTGCCGTATCGGTGACGATCACGACCCACAGGCGGCGCGGACCGTGCGCGCCATAGGCGAGCGTCTGCTGGATGTCGGAGGTCTTCGACGGGCCCGATACCAGCACGAGGTTGGTCGGCATGCCGGCCTGCCAGCGCTCCGCGTGTACTGCCGCGTGCAGGTCGGGATGCAGCGTGCTCGCGTGGACGAGCGCGACGTGCAGCGGCGGCACCAGCGACACCGTGCGCGGCGTGCCGGCATCGGGTGCGAGCACGACGGTGCCGGTGGCCGCGATGCCCGAGCGCGCAACGGTGAAGCCCGCGTCGATCGTGTCGAACAGTTCGGTCTTCCACGCGTCGATCGGCCGGTCGAACGGCACCGGCGCGACCGTGTCGGGCAGCGCGCGGGCGAGCGCCGCGGATTCGGCTCGGGCCGGATCGAGCAGCAGGCGGCGCACGCCGGCCTCGGCGAGCCGCGCGGCGAGCTGCGCGGGCCATTCGTCGCCGGTCGCGCACCAGACGTCCGCGTGCGACGCGGTGAGCGCGGCCTGCATCGCGTGGGCAAGCGTGTGCGGATCGTGTCCGGTCCCGGTCTGTGCGCGGCGCGTGTCGTAATGCGTGTCGATGCGTGCGTCGAGTGCGGGGGCGGCCGCTGCCGCGACACCCGGGGCGGAGGCGCGCAGCCGCTGGAGGATTGCGTCGCGCGCGCTCACGGCTTGTCTCCGCGCAGCGATGCGGCGCCGGCCGTGCGTCGCCACAGGAAGCTGGCGAGGTGCTCGACGGGCAGCGGCGCGCCGGATTGGTCGGCCGCGTGGCCGATGTTCAGCAGGCAACCGCAGTCGGCGGACACGAGCCGGTCGCAGCCCGTCGCGCAGGCCGACGCGACCTTGTCGCGCACCATCGCGCCGGAGATGTCGGGATGCTTCAGCGAGAACGTGCCGCCGAAGCCGCAACATTCGGATTCGCGTTCGTGTTCGATGCGCGTCACGCCCGGCAGCGCGTCGACGAGCGCGACGCCGTGCACGCGTGTGCCCATCTCGCGGCGGGCCGCGCACGACGTGTGCAGTACCACGCGCTCGTCGGCGCCGGCCGGCGCGGTGAGCGCATCGAGCCGCACGTCGAGCACGTGTACGAGGAATTCGGTGAGTTCGTAGGTCCGTTCCGCGATCGCGCGGGCCTTGGGGCCGTGGACGGGATCGTCGGCGAACAGCGCCGGCCAATGGTGCCGGATCATCCCGCCGCACGAGCCGGACGGCACGATCACGGGCCACGGTTCGGCGAACAGGTCGAGCTGCGCGGCCGCGACGCGGCGCGCCTCGTCGGGGTTGCCGCTGCTGTACGCCGGCTGCCCGCAGCAGCTCTGGCCGCGCGGATAGTGGACGGTCAGGCCTTCGCGTTCCAGCAGGCGGACCGCGTCGAGCCCGGCTTCGGGGACGAACAGGTCGACGAGGCAGGTCGCGAACAGATAGACGTGCGCGGTGGCGGCGGGGTACTGCCTTGGGTTCATGTCTCGCTCCAGAGGCGACGGCCCGGCATGCGGATGCGGGACGACGATTTCGCTGCATAATTCCCGCGACGGCGCCGCAGCTCAAATTGGTTGGGCCAATCGGCGTGGCAGGTAATCCGCAGGGAGACGCGACGATGGCAGCGATGACGGCACGGGGCCGGACCGAAGTGGTGATGCGCAAGATCGAGACGGCGCTGCTCGACGGCACGTGGCCGGCCGGCGCGCGCCTGCCGGCCGAGCGCGTGCTCGCGCAGGAATATGGCGTCGCACGCAATACGGTGCGCGAGGCGACGCAGCGGCTCGTCGCGCGCGGGCTGCTGCAGAGCCGGCGCGGCGCGGGCGTCTACGTGACGGACCAGTTGCGTGCTGGCATCGCGTCGCCGTGGGGCCAACTGGTCGCCGATCACCCGGCGCTGCGCGACGACATCCTCGAGTTCCGCCGCGTGCTCGAAGGCGCGACCGCGTATTTCGCCGCGCTTCGCGCCGATGCGAACGACCGGCGCCGGATCCGTGCGCTGCTGCGCGAGCTCGAAACCGCGCACGCGAACGGCGCCGCGGGCGTCGAAGCCGCGACCGACGCGAAGCTGCACGAGGCGATCGCGCTCGCGTCGCACAACACGATGTTCCTGCACCTGCATACGAGCGTGATCGGGATGCTGCGCGAGCACATTTCGATCAACGTGGCGGGCATGACGACGCACGACGAGCAGGCGTCCGAGCTGCTGTTGCTGCAGCACCGCGTCGTGTGCGACGCGATCTGCGCGCAACGGCCCGAGGAGGCGCGCACCGCGATGCAGACGCATATCGACTATGTGCGCAGCCATTTCGAGCGCAGCGGCGATGGCGCCTGAGATTGGTTGGACCGCTTTGGCGCGTGGCCCGTCCCGCGGCCGCTTCCGGCGCGGCGGGGCATCGATGCCCGGCAGTCGGCGGCACGCCTGCGCCTCGAAGTGGCCGGCGCCGCCCCGCGCGATTGACCGGTTCATCGCGCGCCCACTAGAATCGGCCGGAACCGCGCGCCAGCCGCGCGCCGCGGCGCATGCGGGCCTTTTGTCCCGCCAGTCGAGGAAGTTTCCGTGTTCACCTCTT
>NZ_VWWH01000146.1:0-10938 GCF_011753045.1 Burkholderia sp. Ap-955 | reverse complement strand
CGGCCGGCCGCAAGCTGCTCGCGCGGCACCTGCTCGACGCGAACGGCGTGGCCGGACGGCACGACTTCGACGTGGCGAACCCGTGCGCGCGGCTCGCGCTGCTGCCGGGCGCGGCGCTCGAGCAGCTGGCCGCGTATGCGGGGCTGCTGCTGCATCGCACGTGGTTGCGCGACGCGCTGGCCGTGCGGCGCATCCGCGCCGAAGTGGCGGCGAAGCTCGGCGCCGACGCACTGGAACTCGCGCTCGAACGCGCGCCGGAATTCGGTGCGCTCGCCGACACGCTGGAGCCGTGGCGCGCCGATCCCGCCGCGTTGCCTGCCGTGATTCGCGCGCGCGGCGGGCGGCTGCTGGCGGATTTCATCGGCGTGGCGGGCGACGCGGTCGCGCGGCGCACGCGCCTGAAATTCCACCGCGCGATCGACGACGAAGCGCCGTACTGGCTGAACCGCGCACAGCGCGACCAGTTCGGTGAGCTGATGTTCCTGTTTCTGATTCCCGAGAGGCTTGCGTCATGGGACTGGCTTTTCTGATCACGAGCGACAACCTGCAACTCCTGTCGGAGCGCAAGGTGCTCAAGGAGCGCGAATACGCGGCGCTGCTCGACGCGTCCGACGTGATCGCGACCGCGCATGAAGAGGCCGCGCGCATCGTCGCCGACGCGCAGCGCGAATTCGACAAGCGCCAGGCGGCCGGCTACGACGAAGGGATGCGCCGCGCGCAGCGCGAGCAGGCCGCGCAGGCCTATACGCAGGCGCTTGCCGCCGCGCGCACGATGGAGACGATGAAGGATGCGATGGCGGACATCGTCGTGAAGGCCGTGCGCGCGATCGTCGGCGAGATGAACACGCGGACGCTGTACGAGGCCGCGCTCGCGCGGATCGCGCCGCTCGTGCGCGACGAGGCGTTCCTGATCGTGCGTATCGCGCCCGGCCGCAAGGATGAAATGCGCGACGCGCTCGACGGCGCATTCGCCGGACAGTCGAACCGGCAGAAGATCCGCATCGTCGAAGATGCGCAGCTCGAACGCCACGCGTGCACGGTCGAGACGCCGTCCGGGCGCATCGACGCGAGCCTCGACCTGCAGATCGACGCGTTGCGCCAGGCGATCCGCCGCGATGCGCTGAAGGGGGCCGCGCGATGAACGCACCGCTCGACGATACGCAGCCGTTCGGCGACGACGATGGCACGCCGTTCGATCGCGGCCGCCTCGTCGGCGAACTCGACGCGGGCCTCGCGTTCTTCTCGCCGGTGTCGGTGCAGGGCCGCGTCAATCACGCGGTCGGGCAGATCCTGAATGCGACCGGCATCCGCGCGCGGCTCGGCGAAATCTGTGAGCTGCGCACGCCGAACCAGCCGACGCTGCTCGCCGAGGTGGTCGGCTTCTCGCGGCAGACGACGCTGCTCACGCCGCTCGGCGACGTGGCGGGCCTGTCGCCCGAAACGACCGTCGTGCCGTCCGGGCGCGAGCATGTGTTTCCGGTGGGAGAGGGGCTGTTCGGCCGCGTGCTCGACGGGCTCGGCCGGCCGCTCGACGATCGCGGGCCGGTGACGGGCGCCGCGTGGGTGTCGACGCAGCAGGACCCGCCGAATCCGCTCGCGCGCAAGATGATCGACACGCCGTTTCCGACCGGCGTGCGCGTGATCGACGGCCTGATGACGCTCGGCATCGGGCAGCGCGTCGGCATCTTCGCGCCGTCCGGCGTTGGCAAGAGCACGCTGCTCGGCATGATCGCGCGCGGCGCACAGGCTGACGTGAACGTGATCGCCCTGGTGGGCGAGCGCGGCCGCGAGGTGCGCGAGTTCATCGAGCACAGCCTGTCGCCCGAGGTGCGCGCGCGTTCGATCGTCGTCGTGTCGACGTCCGATCGCCCGGCGATGGAGCGCGTGAAATCCGCGCTGGTCGCCACCGCGATCGCCGAACATTTCCGCGATGCGGGCAAGCGCGTGCTGCTGCTGGTCGATTCGCTGACGCGCTTCGCGCGCGCGCAGCGCGAGGTCGGCCTCGCGAGCGGCGAGCCGCCGACGCGGCGCAGCTTCCCGCCCTCGACGTTCGCGGTGCTGCCGCGCCTGCTTGAGCGCGCGGGGCAGGGCGCGCGCGGATCGATCACCGCGCTCTACACGGTGCTCGTCGAAGGCGACGAGGAATCGGACCCGATCGCCGAGGAAGTCCGCTCGATCCTCGACGGCCATATCGTGCTGTCGCGCAAGATCGCGCTCGCGAACCGCTATCCGGCGATCGACGTGCTCGCGAGCCTGTCGCGCGTGATGCCGCTCGTCGCGAGCCGAGCGCACCAGCATGCGGCCGCGCGCGTGCGCGAGCTGATCGCGAAGTACCAG
Organism: Burkholderia sp. Ap-955; assembly: GCF_011753045.1. Lineage (NCBI taxonomy): Bacteria > Pseudomonadati > Pseudomonadota > Betaproteobacteria > Burkholderiales > Burkholderiaceae > Burkholderia > Burkholderia sp. Ap-955. The sequence continues at coordinate 8,601 of NZ_VWWH01000146.1, read as the reverse complement.
GAGATCGAGCTGCTGGTGCAGATTGGCGAATATCGCGAAGGCAGCGACCGGCTCGGCGATCTCGCGCTGCGCGCGCGTGATGCGATCGGTGCGTTCTGCGCGCAGGCGTCGGACGAGGACGTGCGCTTCGACACGCTGCTCGCGAAGTTGACGAAGCTGGCGAACGATCATGTCTGAAGCCGACGACCGCCTCGTGCTCGCGACGCTCGCGCGCCTGAAACGCGTGCGCGAGATGCGCAGCCAGATTGCACGCGTCGCGGCCGCGCGCCAGCAGGGCATTGCCGCGGAGAGCCGGCGCGCGCTGGCGGCCGCGCAGGCGCAGCTCGCGCAGCAGGTCGCCGCGAAGGCGGCGATCCAGACGCGCCTCGCTGACGACGTGCGCGAAGCGCGTGCATTGCAGAACGCGGCGGCCGATACGCGCACCTTCGATCGGCATATCGGCACCGCGAACGCGTCGGTGAGCGAGGCCGCGCACGTGCATCGCGGTCACGAAGCGACACTCGCCGACCTGCAGCGCGCCGCGCGCAAGGCGCAGGCCGCCGAGGACAAGCTGGAGAAAGCCGGCGAGAAGGCGCTGCACGCGCGCGCCGCGCGAGTCGAGCGCGATGCCGACGAAGTCGCGGACGGCTATGCGGTGCGACGCTTCGCGACGGCGGGCGCATGGGCGGTTCCGGCTGCCGACGTTGCCGGCCACGGAGAGGCGCCGCCCGAAGCCGCCGCCGCATTCGATGCGGCGATGACCGCGCCGCCGGCCGATGCATTGACCGGTGCGGCCGACCCGGACGAAGCGGCCGCCGCAGATGGCGACGAGCCCGACGACGTCGCATTGACCGCCGCCGTGGAGCGCCGATGCTAGACCCGGCCTCGGGCTTCAACGACGTCGCGGGCATGCTGCGGCCGCTGCTCTACGTGATGCCGCGCCTGTTGCCGATCATGTTCGTCGTGCCGGTATTCAACGAGCAGATCGTCACGGGGCTCGTGCGCAACGGCGTCGCCGTCGTGATCGCTGCATTCGTCGCGCCGGCGATCGACGCCGCGCAGGTGGCCGCGCTGCCGTTCCTGATGTGGTGCCTGCTCGTCGCGAAGGAGGCGATGGTCGGCATGTTGCTCGCGGGCGCGTTCAGTGCGGTGCTGTTCGCGATCCAGGGTGTCGGCTACCTGATCGATTTCCAGACCGGCAGCGGCAGCGCCGCGTTCTTCGATCCGATGGGCGGGCATGAGGGCGGCCCGACGTCGGGATTCCTGAATTTCGTCGCGATCGCGCTGTTCGTCACCGCGGGCGGGCTGCAGGTGCTTGTGCAGCTGTTCGCGCAGTCGTATGCGTGGTGGCCGATCGGCTCGCTCGGCCCCGATTTCTCGTCGATGCTGCAGACCTTCGTCGTGCGCCAGACCGACACGATCTTCGAGTGGATGGTGAAGCTCGCCGCGCCGGTGACGATCGTGCTGGTGCTCGTCGAGCTCGGCATCGGCCTGGTCGGCCGCGCGGTGCCGCAGCTCAACATCTTCGTGTTCTCGCAGCCGCTGAAGAGCGCGCTCGCGCTGCTGATGATGGTGCTGTTCCTGCCGGTGGTGTACGCGTCGCTGCATGCGCTGCTGAGCCCCGACAGCGGGCTGATGGCGCTGCTGCGCGCGCTGTTCGCCGCGCACGGCGGCGGCTGAGCGCGCCGGAGCCGACATGGCCGAAAAGGACCAGAAGCCGACCGCGAAGCGCCTGCGCGAGGCGCGCGAGAAAGGCGATGTGCCGAAGAGTGCGGAGACGATTTCGTCGGCGTTCTTCGTCGGCGTGTGCGTCGCGCTCGCGGTGGGCATCGGCGCGCTGTTCGCGCGGCTGCAGGCGCTGTTCCGGCTCGTGTTCGACGCGGTGGGCGCGGCCGACCCGTCCTCGCGGATCACGGTGCTGATCGACGGCGCCGCGCGCGACTGGGCGACGCTGTCCGCGCAGATCGTCGCGGCCGGGCTGCTCGCGGGCCTGCTGGCGGGTTTCGTGCAGGTCGGCGGCGTGATGGCGTGGAGCCGCCTCGTGCCGCAGCTGTCGCGGCTCAACCCGGCCGAGGGGATGAAGAACCTGTGGTCGCTGCGCAACCTCGTCAATCTCGCGAAGATGCTGCTGAAGACGGCGCTGCTCGTCGCGACGCTCGGCTGGCTGATCGTCGAGTCGCTCGATCCGTCCGTGCAGTCGGGCTTCACGCGGCCGATCTCGATCCTCGCGCTGATCGTGAAGCTGCTGATGTTGCTGTTCGGCTGGGCCGCGCTGATCTACATCGTGATGGCACTGATCGACATCGTGCACCAGCGGCACGAATTCAATCAGAAAATGAAAATGTCGATCGACGAAGTGCGGCGCGAGCACAAGGAGGACGAAGGCGATCCGCACATCGCAGCGAAGCGCCGGCAGCTCGCGCGCGAAGTGCAGTTCGCGTCGCTGTCCGAGCGGATCGGCTATGCGTCGGTGGTCGTCCATTCGTCGCGCGTCGCGGTCGCGCTGTATTACGGCGGGATCGGCACGCTGCCGTGGGTGCTCGCGCGCGGCGAGGGCGACGCGGCCGAGCGGATCGTGCGTGCCGCGCGCGACGAACTGCGCCCGACGCTCGCGAACGTCGGCCTCGCGCAGGCGCTGTACGAGACGACGCCCGAGAACGGCACGATCCAGCCGCAACATTTCCGCGAGGTTGCGCAGTTGCTGAAATGGGCGACCGGCGCGGGCTGACGCGTGCGACGGCGGCCGCTTCGGCATGCCACCCCTTTTTCCGTTCCGAGCACGTGCGCGGCCATGCGTTCCCGTTCGATATGGCCCCTTGAATGGTCATGCACGCGCGGTGCTTGACGTTATTTTTTTCTGCCCGGTGCGGAAGTTCACCTGTGAATTATTGCTGATTTATTTCTTCGTAATATGGCTCGACCGTCACGCCGGACGGCGGGCCGCGAGGTTGCGCCACGTGTGACGAACATGGTCAACAGGGGCAGACAAATCAATGTGCGGAATCGACGGCTTTCTGAATAGCGTCGCCTTCGATGAGGAGACAGCGCGCGGCACGCTCGCGCGGATGACGGCAAGCCTCGCGCATCGCGGGCCGGACGGGCAGGGGATCTGGGTCGACCCGGAGGCCGGCATCGCGCTCGGCCACCGGCGGCTCGCGATCGTCGACCTGTCGGTGCACGGCCGACAGCCGATGGCATCCGCGTGCGGTCGCTACGTCATGGTCTTCAACGGCGAAATCTACAACCATCGCGAACTGCGCGCGGAACTCGAGCGAGCAGGGCGCGCCCCGGCGTGGCGCGGCCACTCCGACAGCGAGGTGCTGATCGCGGCGATCGTCGCGTGGGGTGTCGAGGCGACGCTGCGGCGCGCGACCGGCATGTTCGCGTTCGCGCTGTGGAACCGCGCGTCGCGGGTGCTGACGCTCGCACGCGACCGGATCGGCGAGAAGCCGCTCTATTACGGCCGGATCGGCGACGCGCTGGTGTTCGCGTCCGAGCTCAAGGCGCTGCGCGGCTATCCGGGCTTCGACGGCGCGGTCGATCGCGACGCGCTGTGCCTGTACCTGCGCCAGTCGAGCGTGCCCGCGCCTTACACGATCTATCGCGGCATCCACAAGCTGCCGCCGGGCACCTTCATCCAGTTCGAGCATGCGCGCGACACGCCGCGCATCCGCACGTACTGGACGCTCGAACAGGCCATCGCGGATGGCCGTGCGCAGCCGTTCGAGGGCAGCGCCGACGAAGCGGTCGGCCAGCTCGACACGATCCTGCGCCAGGCGGTTGCACGCCAGATGGAAGCGGACGTGCCGCTCGGCGCATTCCTGTCGGGCGGCATCGATTCGTCGGCGATCGTCGCGCTGATGCAGGCGCAATCGGCGGCGCCGGTCGACACGTTTACGATCGGCTTCCACGAAGCCGGCTACGACGAAGCCGGTTACGCGAAGGCGGTCGCGCGCCATCTCGGCACGCGCCATACCGAACTCTACGTGACGGCCGACCATGCGCTCGGCGTCGTGCCGAAGCTGCCGTCGATCTATGACGAGCCGTTCTCCGATGCGTCGCAGATTCCGACCTTCCTCGTGTCGGAGCTGACGCGCCGGCACGTGAAGGTGAGCCTGTCCGGCGACGGCGGCGACGAGCTGTTCGGCGGCTATACGCGCTACTTCCTGACGCCGCGTCTGTGGCGCAAGCTGCATCGCGTACCGGCGGCCGTGCGGGCGCGGATCGCCGCCGCGCTGCATGCGTTGCGGCCCGATCACGCCGACCAGCTCGCGGCCGTCGCGCAGGGTGCGTGGGGCAGCGTGGAGGCGCGCGAATCGGCGACGCGCATCGGTGACCGCCTGCACAAGCTCGGCCACGTGATGACGGCCGAGAGCCGCATCGGGCTGTACCGGCTGCTGATGTCGTCGGTGCATCATCCGGAACGCCTCGCGCTGTCGGGGCACGAGCCGCCGACGCCGCTCGACACGGTGTCCGCGTGGCCCGAGCATTTGAGCTTCGCCGAGCAGGCGATGGCGATCGATACGCTCACCTACCTGCCGACCGACATCCTCGCGAAGGTCGATCGCGCAGCGATGGCGGTCAGCCTCGAAACGCGCATGCCGTTCCTCGATCATCACGTCGTCGAATTCGCGTGGCGCGTGCCGGCGGCGGTGCGCTTGCCGGAGGGGCAGTCGAAGGCGCTGCTGCGCCGGCTGCTCGACCGGTACGTGCCGTCCGCGCTGATCGACCGGCCGAAGCAGGGCTTCTGCGCGCCCGTCGACCACTGGCTGCGCGGCGCGCTTCGCGACTGGGCCGAGGCGCTGCTGCGGCCGTCGCGGCTGCGCGAGGAGGGCTTTTTCGACGCGGCGGCGGTCGACCGCCTGTGGCGGCAGCACCAGACCGGCCGGATGAACTGGCAGCACCAGCTGTGGACGGTGCTGATGTTCCAGGCATGGCTGGAGCATCAGCGCGCGGGGTGACGCGGCGCCGCGGTCGGCCGATGCGCGGCCGGGCCGCGGTCAGCCGACGATCAGCGGCGTGCCGATCGCGAGGTGGGCCGGATCGGCGGCCACCCCCGGATTGAGCTGCAGGATTTCCCGGAGTGCCGCCGTGTCCTGCTCCGAGCGCGACATCGCCTGCCGGTCCGCGGGCGGGACGTGGGCGGCGTCGAGCAGCGAATCGCGATGCTGGTCGGCGATCACCCACAGCGAATCCCCGTCGACGACGAAATAGCGCGGCGGCTGCGTTGACGGGCTGGCCGGCGGCGTCGACGCGGGCGGCGTCGGCGTGGCCGACCCGGACGGCCCGGGTGTCGGCTGCGCGCTCGCGGACGGCGTGGCCGACGGCGACGGGGCGGACGACGACGCGCTCGGTGACGGCGACGTGCTGCCGCCCGGCGGCGCGACGTTCGACTTCGGCACCGGCTTGCCCTTGTCGTCGAAGAACGTGTAGATCCAGTTGCCGACGTAGATCGCGATCGGCACGAGCACGATCGCGGTCGGAATCCGGCCGGTGATCGCCTTGGTCGCGTTCGGGAAATGCGTGTCGATGCGCGCGAGCGCGAGCAGTGTCGCGGAGGTTGCGCCCGACAGCGCGAGCGGGACGTTCGAATGGATCGTCGCGTGCGCACCGATGAACGCGCCCGTGTAGCCAGCCGCGACCGACACGACATCCGACGTCGCGTCGATCGCGCGCACCAGCCGGCTGCGGCGGTCGAGCGACAGGTTGCGCGTCGCGCCGAGATGGATGGCGGCCGTATAGCCGAGACCGAGCAGCGCGCCGACGCCGCCGAGCACCGGCACGATCGACGGATCCGTGAACAGGTTGTGGATCGCGGTCTCGCCGATGCCGACGTAGCCGGCCAGCGCCGCCGAGCGCCCGAGCTTGCCGAAGAAGCGGCGCGGGTTGCCGTGGTGCATCTGCTGGATCGACGTGCCGCCGAGCACGCCCTGCATCTGCGCGATCATGTCGTTCGCGATCATCTTCGTATAGGCGACCACGTCGTCCGCCGGCACTTTCTGCTTTTCGTGCAGCGCGATCAGCTGGTTCACCTTGGCGCGCGCCTCGTTGGCCAGCAGCCTGAGCGACGCGCCGCGCGTGTCGCGGTCCATCTCGTGCGCGGCGAGCTGGCTGTCGAGCCCGCGCACGAAGCGATCGAGCACGCGCCGGAACAGCCGCGGGTCGCCATCCTGCAGCGCCCGCACGGAATCCTGGTGCAGGGCCTGCACGAGACGGCCGGTGCGCGCGCCGACGAACATCGCGTTGCTCGTCTGCTTGAACTCGGGCGACGCGAGGCCGAACTGGTGCGCGCCGAAGCCGACCCCGAAGCCCACGCCGACGCCGGCCAGCATCGACAGCACGTTTTCCCGCGTGAACCACGACCGCAGCCGGCCCGCCTGCTGCAGCCGCAGCGCGTTCAGTTCCGCATGCGCGGCCTGCTCGGGCGTCAGCGGTGGTTCGGTTGGCGCGGCGGGGGCCGGCCGGTTCGACTGGCTGCTGACGAGGCGGCTGTCGCTGAGCGGTTTCGCGTCGTCGACCAGCAGCTCGGGCCGTTGCACGACCTCGCGCCAGTCGGGTTGCGACGAGAAGGGGCGCCTGCCGATGGTCCGGCTCTGCTGCGGCTTGTCGAGCTTGCTGCCGATGTCGCGCTGCCAGTCTTCGGTAAAGCGCCGCACCTTCGAGTTCGGCTTCGGCGCGTTGTTCGGGTCCGCTTGCCATGCCCGCGTCGCGTAGTCGGCGACCGCGTAGCGCGCGCGATTCAGCAGCTTCGTCGTGTTGCCTTCGTACAGGCGGCTGACGAGCGAGCCGATCTCGTCGGGCGTCATCCCGCTGTCGCGGCCGATCCGGTCGATCTCGGCGAGCAGCATCTGGTGCTGTTCGACCAGCGTGTCGGGATCGACGCGCTCGAAGACGCGGGTCAGCGCGTCGCCGCCATGGATCCGCTCGAACGCGGCGTGGTTGCGCTTGCCCGCGTGCGGGCCGGCACGCTCGACGAGCATCTTCGCGAGCGCGCTCGTCAGATCCGGATTCGCAATGAAGTCGGTGCCGTGCGTCGCGTACGACAGCCCGACGTGCACCCAGTTCAGCGCCGGCCGGTCGAGCAGCGCGTTCACGAGTTCGACGTGACCGGCGCCCGGCACCGGTTCCGGCACGGCATCCCAGCCGTGGAACGTCACCATCACGTGCGGCGCGTTTTCGCGCGGGTGCTGGTTCGCCCACTTCTCGAGCAGCGACGCGAGCCGCACGTAGTCGTGATACTGGTCGTTCGTGCCGGCCTGGTAGCGCTCGTCGGTACGCGACACCAGCGCACGGCCCGACGCGGTTTCGAGCCGCAGCAGGAAGCCGCCTTCGGCCGCGGCGTCGAGCCATGCGTGCAGGTTTTTCTCGGTCAGCTCGTCGAGATGCACGACGTGGCCGTTCTCGCCGGTGATCGTCGCGTCGGTGTAGTCCAGCTTCGCGCGCGTCTGGTCGCCGAGCCGCTTCACGTCGTCGACGAAGTCCTGGTCGTGCTTCTTGCCCTGGGCCGCCGCGAGCGTATGCGGATCGACGACGAGCGTGACGACCGCGCCCGCCGCGCCGTAGCGGCGGAGCTGGGCCAGGAACGCCTGCGGATCATCGGACAGCCGGTACGCGCGGCTCATCGGCGCGACGCGATATTGCACGTCGCGGCTCGACCGGAAAAACGCACGCATGATCTGCCGGTCGATGGCGGCGGCCGCGCTCAGCTTGCGCTGCATGTCCTTCCAGCGCGGCACCGGTGCATAGCGCGCGCCGCCCGTCGCATAGTCGCGTGCGACGCCGAGCCATTTGCCGAGCCCGGTCCATCCCTTCGCGTCGGCCATCGTCACCGGCGGCGCGGTGTCGCCCGGCGTGTCCTCGAATTCGAGCGGGCCGGCGCGTGTGTTGCCTTCGCGCTCGATGAACGCCTTGAGCCGCGCGATATGCGCGAGCGGGTCGGGCATGCCGCCGTCGCCGTAGCGCCGCTTCCATTCAATCTGCGTCGAGCTGACGAGCGCCGGCTGGTACGGCTTGATTTCGAGCACCGGATGCTCGGGCGGTGGCGCGTTGCGCTTGCGTGCGGCCTTGATTTCGCGATCGATGTGCTGCTGCGTGGCGTTGCGTTCGCGCACGGCCGCGGCTTTTTCCTGCCGGGCCCATTTGCGCAGCGTGTCGACCAGGTTGCGGCTCGACGCGCCCTGCAGCTTCGTGAGGCGTGCGATCTGCTTGTTCAGCGCGTCCACGCGCGTGCCGGCCGCATAGGTGTCGACGCCGTCCGGCTTGAGCTCGGTGAGCAGCAGATGGACGTCGGCGCCGTAGGGCCCGCGGCCGATCGGCGACGCGTCGAGCGGCACGCCGGCCCCGCTCGTGTCGCGCCAGTCGTCGTGCCAGAGCAGGTTGCCGGCGGCGTCGGGCACGAGCACGCCGTCGGGGGCGTCGAGCTGGTGCGCGATCGCTTGGCCGTTGCGGTACACGTAGACGCGGTGCGTGTCGGGGGCCAGCATGCCGTGCTCGGCGAGGGTCAGCAGATGCACGGCGTTCGGGCCGCTGAAGTCGAGCGCGTGATTCGCGCCGGCGGGCAGCATGTGCGCTTCGACCAGCGCGTCGCGCAGCGTCGGGCGGGACGGGGCGGGCGCGCGCGAC
>NZ_VWWH01000145.1:0-11114 GCF_011753045.1 Burkholderia sp. Ap-955 | reverse complement strand
GATCCTGACGAACCGCTACGGGATCGATCCGTCGCGCGTGCGCGTGATTCCCGGCTGCGTCGATACCGCGCAGTTCGACACGCCGCTCACGCCGGCCGAGGCGCGGCACGGCCAGCGCGCTGCAGATCACCGCGCTCGCGCTCGGCCTGATGTGCCTGCTGCTGATCGCGATCACGCGCAACGACCTCGTCGCGGGCTGGCAGCAGTCGACGCCGCCCGATGCGCCGAATCAGTTCCTGATCGACATCCAGCCCGACCAGCGCGCCGACGTCGCGGCCTATCTGGCCGCGCACGGCGTGCGCGACGCGGTGCCCGAGCCGATGGTGCGCGGCCGCCTCGTTGCGATCAACGGCAAGCCGGTGAATCCGGACGCATACCCGTCCGAGGAGGCGCGCCGGCTCGTCGACCGCGAGTTCAACCTGTCCTATACGACCCAGTTGCCGTCCGACAACCGGATCATCGAAGGCGACTGGTTCGGCACCGCGGCGACGCCGCAGATCTCGATCGAGGCCGGCCTGGCGAAGACGCTGAACGTGAAGCCGGGCGACGTGCTGCGCTTCGACGTGACGGGGCTCACGGTCGATGCGCCGATCACCAGCGTGCGCAAGCTCGACTGGGGTTCGTTCCGCGTCAATTTCTTCGTGCTGATGCCGCCGCCGGTGCTGAAGGATTTCCCGGCCGTGTACCTGACGAGCTTCCATTTGCCGGCATCGAATGCCGCGCTGCTCGATCCGCTGATCGCGCGCTATCCGAACCTGACCGCGATCGACGTCGCACCGATCCTCGCGCAGTTGCAGCGGATGATGCTGCAGGTGGTCGGCGCGGTGCAGTTCCTGTTCATGTTCACGCTCGCGGCCGGCGTGCTCGTGCTGTACACGGCGCTTGCCGGCACGCGCGACGAGCGGGTGCGCGAGGCCGCGCTGCTGCGCGCGCTCGGCGCGTCGCGCGCGCAGGTCAACGCGGTGCAGCGCGCGGAGTTCGTCGTGGTCGGCACCCTGGCCGGTGCGCTGGCATCGGCGGGCGCGATCGCGGTCGGCTGGGTGCTCGCGTCGCGCGTGTTCGACTTCCAGCTCGCCGTCGATCCGTGGCTCGTGCCGGCCGGCATCGCGGCCGGCGTCGCGTGCGCCGGTGCGGCCGGCTGGCTGAGCCTGCATAATGTGCTGCGGCGCCCCGCGCTGCAGTCGCTGCGCGACGCATGAGCGTCGCCGGCAGCCCCGAAGATCCCGTTTTCCGACTATCCGTATGACCGATGTGAATGACGATGCGCCGTCGCAACCGACGGCGTTCGAGCTCGTGGGTGGTGAAGCCCGCGTGCGCGAGATGGTGGACCGCTTTTACGACCTGATGGACCTCGAGCCCGAGTTCGCGCAGATTCGCGCGCTGCACCCGGCATCGCTCGACGGTTCACGCGACAAGTTTTTCTGGTTCCTGTGCGGGTGGCTCGGCGGCCCCGACCACTACATCAGCCGGTTCGGCCATCCGCGGCTGCGCGCGCGGCACCTGCCGTTCCCGATCGCGTCGGTCGAGCGCGACCAGTGGCTGCGCTGCATGGCGTGGGCGATGGAGGACATCGGGCTGCCCGAGCCGCTGCGCGAGCGGCTCATGCATTCGTTCTACGACACGGCCGACTGGATGCGCAACCGGCCCGGTTGATCGACCGGTACGCCGCCGCCCGCGCGCGGGGCGATCTGCGTCTGGGCGCGCGCGCCGCGCGGCGCGACACTGGCCGCTTTCCCAATCGATACGAGGCTCGCCCGATGACGACACAAGCGCTGTTTCGCGAAGACGCGTACCTCACGCAATGCGATGCGGTCGTCCTGGCCGTCGGCGACGACGGCATCCGGCTCGACCGCACCGTGTTCTATCCGCTCGGCGGCGGCCAGGCCGGCGACACCGGCACGCTGACGCTGCCCGACGGCAGCACGATCACGATTGCCGATACGCGCAAGGCCAAGTTCGACGGCGCGACGCCCGACGACGCCGTGCACGTGCCCGCACCGGGGCAGGAGGCGAGCGTCGCGACGCTCGAGCCCGGCACGCGCGTGGTTGCGGAGATCGACTGGCTGCGCCGCTATCGTCACATGCGGCTGCATACCGCGGCACACCTGATGTGCGCGGTGCTGCCGTATGCGGTCGACGGCTGCAGCGTGACGGCCGACTACGTGCGGCTCGATTTCGCGACGTCCGACGCAATCGACCGCGACGACGTCGAGCGGCGCCTCGCCGGCCTGGTGGACGGCGCGCACCCGGTCACGACCGAGTGGATCACCGACGACGAGATGGCCGCACGGCCGGATCTCGTGCGCACGATGAGCGTGAAGCCACCGATGGGCCTCGGCCGCGTGCGGCTGCTGCGCATCGAGCAGGTCGACCTGCAGCCGTGCGGCGGCACGCATGTGCGCAATACGTCCGAAATCGGCGAGCTGCGGGTCGCGAAACTGGAAAAGAAGAGCGCGCGCACCCGGCGCCTCGTACTGGAGTTTGCATGACGATTGACACTACCCACGCGGGCGCGGCGGCGCTCGATCCGCAAGCGCGGGAGATTCTGGATTTCTGGTTCGGCGAGCCAGGCTCGGCCGAATTCGGGCAGGACCGCAAGGTCTGGTTCAACGGTGGCGCGGCGTTCGACGGCGTGCTGCGCACGCGCTACGGCGCTTTGCTCGACGCCGCGTGCGACGGCGCTTGCGATCACTGGGCAGGCTCGCCGTTGGGGGCACTGGCGTTGATCGTCGTGCTCGACCAGTTCTCGCGCAACATCCATCGCGGCACGCCGCGCGCGTTTGCTGCCGATCCGAAGGCGCTCGCGCTCGCGCGCCGCGTCGTCGCGGCCGGCTGGGACGCGCGGTTGCCGAGCGGGCATCACCGCGCGTTCGCGTATCTGCCGTTCGAGCACGACGAGTCGGTCGAGAGCCAGCGTGAGGCCGTGCGCCTGTGCGCGGGCATCCGGGACGAGGCAGGGTGCGAGAGCTATCACCGCTTCGCGTTGCTGCATGCGGCCGTCGTCGAGCGCTTCGGCCGCTTTCCGCACCGGAACGCGATTCTTGGTCGGGTATCGAGCGACGAGGAGACGGCGTTTCTTCGCGAGCCCGGTTCCTCGTTCTGACGATTCCGGCAGCGGCGTGACGCGGGGAGGGCGGCGGCCCACGGCGTCACACGGGCACGGAGGCGGCAAGGGGCGCCGGTCGGCGGCGCGTATTTCCGGATGGCGGTTCGCTGCTCGGGCGGTGGCGCTCACCGCTCCACGCCCGGCATGAGCGCAAGCACGGCGGCGCGCCGTGCCTCCCCGCGTTACTCCGCGTGCTGTTCGGGCGTGCGCACGTACACGCGCAGCAGTTCCTCGTTGTCGCCCGGGCGGGCGCCCGTCCAGAACAGTTTCCATTCGTCGCCGGGCGCCGGATCGACGGCCCGCACGCCCTGGACGATCATCCAGGTGCAGCGCGTCGTCTTCGCGTCGGCGATCGGCGTGTGCTGGATGCCGGAGAAGTAGTACAGCATCGGCGCTTCCGATTCGCCGAGCCCGTGCAGGCTCGCCATGCAGTCGCCGTCGTTCCATTCGAGCGCGAGGTGCGCGTTCAGGTCGTCGAACACCGAGCGGTAGCTCTTCGCGACGTCGAGCCACGGCAGCAGCAGCGTGTAAATGAGCCCCCATGCGACGAGTGCGCCGGCGCCCCACGATAGCGCGCCGCGCCAGACGCCGGTCGTGCGCAGCTTTGGCAGCAGCGTCAGCCAGCCGACCGTCAGCGCGAGCGCACCGATCACCAGCGCGGGTTCGATCGGCATCGTCCAGTCGAGCGGCAGCCAGCGGCCGAGCAGCGTGAGATCCTTGCGCGACGCGGCCGGATCGGCCATCACCGCCCAGATGGCCCACGCGAGCGCGGCGGCCGTGCCGAACAGGATGCGGCTCAGGTAATCCCACGCGAGATGCAGCTGGCGCGGCAGGCGGTCGATGGCCTGCGCGGCGACCAGCGCGAGCGGGGCGAAGAACGGCAGGATGTAGAGCTGGCGCGACGTCGCGGACACTTGCAGCACGACGAGCCCGATGACCGTGAACATCACCGGCAGCGCGATGCGCGGCGTGCGCCAGTCGCGCCACGCACCCCGCGCGAGCGCGAGCGCGACGATCGCGAGCGGCGCGACCGGGAAGCCGACGAGCAGGAACGCGCGCAGGATGAAGAACGGCTTGTCGTTTTCCGCGCCCAGTTCGGGGACGGAGAAACCGAAGAAGCGGCCGACGTTGTTATCCCAGAACCACGTCATGAACAGTGTCTCGGAGCGCAGGAACAGCGCGGTCGGCCAGACGAGCGCGAACGGCGCGAACACCAGTGCGGCGACGCCGAGCGAGCGCGCGAACGCGCGGGTGCGGCAGGCCGGATAGAGCACCAGCGCGCCGACGAGCGTGGCTGCAAACACGAGCGGCACGAACAGCCCCTTCGTCATCAGCGCAATGCCGACGCCCGCGCCGAAGATCGGCGCGGCCCAGCGGCCCGGCGGCCGGACCGGCAGCCCGTGCCGCATCTGCTGCGCGCGCGCGACGTGCTGCATCACGAGTTCGAGCAGTCCGCAGAACGCGATTGCCGTGCCGGCGAACAGCGCGACGTCGGTCATCATGTCGTGCACGTGCTTGATGACGACGAGCGTGCCGGCGCTCAGCACGACGGGACCGATCACGCGCAGGTCGAACCAGGAGTCCGCGCGGCTGGCGACGCGCGCCGCGCGCGCGATGAAGCCGAATGCAAGTGCGGCGAACAGCGCGCTCGCGAGCCGGGCCGCGTCGTGCAGCGGCATCACGCGCTGCAGCAGCCATGCGAGGCTGGTCGCGACCCACGCGTAAAGCGGCGGCTTTTCCATGAACGGCAGGCCGGCATTGGTCGGCACGACGAAGTCGCCGGTCTCGAGCATGTGCTGGATGATGCCGAACGTGTAGGTTTCGTCCTGCTTCCACGGATCGTGGCCGAGCACGCCCGGCAGCGTATACGCGCAGATCAGCGCGGCGACGAACAGCCACGTGCGCCAGCCGAGCAGGCGCGAGCGTTCGCGCGTCGTGCGGGTGGCGGCGCTCGAGGCGACGACGGGCGTGCCGGCGGCGTCGAGCGTGGCGGTGAGGTCGGCGTCGGCGGTCGAGTGGGTGTGCTGGGCCGGAGCGGGCACAGACGTGCGTCGCCGGCTAGGCGCTGCGGTTCCAGGCATGGAAGGAGTCTCGGGTCGAGTCGAGCCGATCCGGCGACATGGGCAGGACCGATTGGGGCCACATCAAGGGCCAATGGGCAGGTGTTTACGACACCTGTCTGAATATCCGCTAGTAGAACACGGAATTGTTACGGTGGATTACCGTTCGTGTCACGGAATTGTGGAGATTTGTGGTGTCGTGACGACGGATTGCTTCGGGCGGCGGTTTTTGATGCGCCGCAGTGCGGAATTACCGGCCGCCGCCGACGTCGAGCAGGGCGCCGGTCGTGTAGGACGCCGCGTCGCCCAGCAGCCAGACGATCGCTTCGGCGATCTCCTGCGCTTCGCCCGCGCGGCCGAGCGGGGTCGTTGCGCCGAGGCGGGCCGCACGGCCCGGCTGGCCGCCGCTGGCGTGAATGTCGGTCTCGATCAGGCCGGGGCGGACCGCGTTGACGCGCACGCCGTGCGGGCCGAGTTCCTTCGCGAGACCGATCGTCAGCGAGTCCACCGCGCCTTTCGACCCCGCATAGTCGACGTATTCGTTCGGCGAGCCGAGCCGGGAGGCGATCGACGACACGTTGACGATCGCGCCGCCGCGGCCGCCGCGGTCGGTGGACAGCCGGCGCGCCGCTTCGCGCGCGCACAGGTACGCGCCGAGCACGTTGGTGTCGAACATCCGCCGCAGCCGGTCGGCCGGCATGTCGGCGAGCGGCATCGACGGCGCGACGATGCCCGCGTTGTTGACGAGCGCGTCGATGCGGCCGAATGCGGCCGTCACGGTGTCGAACATCGCGATGACGTCCGCCTCGTTCGCGACATCGCCCGCGACGACGCACGCCCGGCCGCCCGCGTCGCGGACGGCCTGCGCGGTGAGTTCGGCCGCCGCCGCGTCGCGCGCGTAGTTGATGCCGACGTCCCAGCCGCGCTCGGCCGCGAGCACGGCGGTCGCGCGGCCGATGCCGCGGCTCGCGCCGGTGATGAGGACGGCCTTGCGATCGGACGGTGCGGTCATGGCGTGCGGTTTCCGGTGACGGTTACTTGGCTGCGTCGGGCGCCCACTTGTCGCGGGCGGGCGGCTGGTAGCGGCGCAGCCGCTCGATCAGCTCGACGGGTTCCGATTCGACGCACAGTGCGTCGAAATAGGCCGGACGCATGAAGCCTTCGTCGACCGTATGGCGCAGCAGCGCGATCAACGGATCGTAGAACGAATCGATGTTGTAGACCGCGACGGGCTTGCGGTGATAGCCGAGCTGCGCCCACGTGTAGACTTCGAAGAGCTCTTCGAGCGTGCCGGCGCCGCCGGGCATCGCGACGAACGCGTCGGAGAGATCGGCCATCATCTTCTTGCGGTGGTGCATGTCGGGCACGACGTGCAGTTCCGACAGCCCCGTATGGCCGACTTCCTTGTCGACGAGCAGTTCGGGGATCACGCCGACCGCACGGCCGCCGGCCGCCATCACTTCGTCGGCGATCACGCCCATCAGGCCGACCCGGCCGCCGCCGTAGACGAGCGTGAGGCCCGCATCGACGAGTGCGCGACCGAATGCGCGCGCGGCATCGGCATAGACGGGCCGCACGCCGGGCGACGAGCCGCAGTAAACGCAGACTGCCTTCATTGCTTGGAATCCTTGGCGGGTGCCTGCCCGATGACGACGGGGCTGTCGGCGGGGCGCGGCGAGCCGTCGCGCGGCGGCAGGTAGTCGGTGAACTGGCGCTTCGGCAGCTTGCCCGAGACCAGGTCGTCGAACAGCTGGCGCGAACGGCCGCGCAGGTACGGCGCCATCACGGAGATCACGTGCATGCTGACCTGGTGCAGTTCCTCGCGGATCGCGTCCTGGTCGTTGTATTTGCGCGGATGCATCACGTACTGGTACGACAGCCAGTAGGTCGAGATCACGGCCATGTTGGTGGCAATGACTTCGATCTCGGCGGGCGTGGCGACCATTTCCGCGTCGGACACGAGCAGCTCGCACATGTCGCGCGCGAAGCGCACCTTGTGGCTGATGATCTGCTTGAAGTGCGTCTCGAGCGTGCGGTTGCGGGCGAGCAGGTCGTTGAGGTCGCGATACAGGAACCGGTAGGTCCACATGAAATCGGCCATGTACTGCAGGTACGACCAGGTTTCGTCGATCGTCGGACGATGATCTTCGGGAAAGCGCAGCCGCCGTTCGATCTGCTGTTCGAACTGCGCGAAGATGCTGTTGATGATGTCGTCCTTGTTGCGGAAATGGTAGTACAGGTTGCCTGGACTGATTTCCATTTCCTCGGCGATCGTCGTGGTGGTGACGTTCGGTTCGCCGATCTCGTTGAAGAGTTTCAACGACAACTCGAGAATCCGTTCGCGGGTGCGGCGGGGAGGTTTCGCTTCCATGTCGTCCGGCCCTGTGTGTGCCGGACTGGCGGGCGCTGCAATCGATGCTGCGTGATTCGTCCGGCGCGGGTTGCTGTTCTATGTCTAGCGGACGATTATAAACCGGGGTTCCGCCACATCGGGGCATTTCGTGATCGCCGCCCCGCGCGGCGCATGGTGCAGCGCCGCAGGCGGGCGGTGCGCCATGTACCCGCGGGGCAGCCGTCTAGAAGCCGAGCCAGCGTGCGACGACCGGTCCGAGCACGAAGCCCCACGTCGTCACGCATGCGAACAGCGCGACCGTCACGGCTGCGCTGCCGAGGTCCTTCGCGCGCTTCGAGAGTTCGTGCCGCTCGAGCGAGATGCGGTCGATCGCGGCCTCGACGCTCGAGTTCAGCAGCTCGACGATCAGCACGAGCAGCACCGACGCGATCAGCAGCGCGCGCGATGCCGCCGGCACCGGTGCGAATGCGCCGACCGGGAGCATCAGCGCGGCGAGCGTGAGCTCCTGGCGAAACGCGCTCTCCTCGCGGATCGCCACGCGAAAGCCGTTCAGCGAATGCTTGAGGGCGTACCAGGCGCGCGTGATGCCGCGATGGCGCTTGTACGGATTCGGCGGCAGCGGTGCGAGCCGATCGTCGGGGCCGAGCGGCTCGTGCGCATGCACGTCCGCGTCGGCGTGCGGCTCTTCCTCGTCGAACGGGCGGTGCCGTTGCGGCGTTGCGTCTGGGGGCGGGATTTTGTCGTTCAGGTCTCGTTTCAAACGGCGGCACCTTCTGCTGGCGAGTACGCGGTCTTCGGCAGCGGCTTCAGATGCGACGCGAACTGCTCGGATGCCGCGCGCCACGAGAAGCGTTCGGCCCACGCGCGCGCAGTGGTGCGTTCGATCTTCAGCGCCTCGAGGCAGGCTTCCTGCAGGTCCTCGTGCATCGCGCCGGCGTCGCCGCCGCTGAGCACGTCGATCGGGCCCGTGACGGGATACGCGGCCACCGGCGTGCCGCAGGCGAGGGCTTCGAGCAGCACGAGGCCGAACGTGTCGGTGCGACTCGGGAACACGAACACGTCGGCCGCAGCATACACCTTGGCGAGCTCGGCCTGTGACAGCACGCCGAGATAGTTTGCTTCCGGATAGCGCGACTTCAGTTCCGCGAGCGCGGGGCCTTCGCCCGCGACCCACTTCGAGCCGGGCAGGTCGAGGCGCAGGAATGCCTCGACGTTCTTCTCGATCGCGACGCGGCCCACGTACAGGAAGATCGGCCGCGCGGTATTGAGCACCTTCGATTCCATCGGCCGGAAGATGTCGAGATCGACGCCGCGCGTCCACAGCACGACGTTCGTGAAGCCGAATTTCTCGAGGTCCTGCTTGACGACCGGCGTCGGCGCCATCACCGCGAGCGACGGGCCGTGGAACCAGTGCAGGAAGCGGTAGGTCGCGGCGAGCGGGATGCCGAAGCGCGCCTGCACATATTCCGGAAAGCGCGTGTGGTACGCGGTCGTGTACGGCAGCTTGCGCGAACGCGCGTAGCGTCGCGCGGCGAGGCCGAGCGGGCCTTCGGTCGCGATGTGCAGCGCGTCGGGTGCGAACGCATCGATCCGCGCGCGCAGCTTGCGGTACGGCAGGATCGACAGGCGGATCTCCGGGTAGGTCGGGCAGGGCACCGTGCGGAATTCCAGCGGCGTCAGCATTTCCACGCGGTGGCCGAGCGCGGTGAGTTCGCGCGACGTGCTCTTCAGCGTGCGCACGACGCCGTTGACCTGCGGTTCCCACGCGTCGGTGACGATCATGATCTTCATCGCGGCTTTGTCCTGTAAGTAGGGGTATGTCAGGCAGTGGCCTTGGCCTTGCGCGACGTGGTCTCCGTCGGTGCGGTGCGCATCACCGTCCAGTAGACGATCTTCAGTTCGCCTTCCATCGTTTCGACGAGTGCGGACAGGCTTTCGACCCAGTCGCCGTCGTTGCAGTACAGCACGCCGTCGATGTCGCGGATCTCCGCCTTGTGGATGTGGCCGCACACGACGCCGTCGCAGCCGCGGCGGCGCGCCTCGTCGGTCATCACGGTCTCGAACTGGGAGATGAAGTTGACGGCGTTCTTGACCTGGTGCTTCAGGTACTGCGACAGCGACCAGTACTGGAAGCCGAGCCGGCTGCGGATCCGGTTGAACCAGCGGTTCAGCACGAGGATCAGTGTGTAGAGTGTGTCGCCGAGGTACGCGAGCCATTTCGCGTGCTGGATCACGCCGTCGAACAGGTCGCCGTGCACGATCCACAAACGTTTGCCCGCGAGCGTCGTGTGGAACGCCTCGCCGCGCACCTGGATGTCGCCGAACGCGAGATCGCAGAACTGCCGCGCGCCTTCGTCGTGGTTGCCGGGGATGTAGACGACCTGCGTCCCCTTGCGTGCCTTGCGCAGGATCTTCTGCACGACGTCGTTGTGCGCCTGCGGCCAGTACCAGCCCTTCTTCAGCTGCCAGCCGTCGATGATGTCGCCGACGAGGTACAGGTACTCCGAATCGTTGTGGCGCAGGAAGTCGAGCAGGTACGGCGCCTGGCAACCGCTCGAGCCGAGGTGGATGTCGGACAGCCAGATGGTGCGGTAGCGGTGGGCCGACGAGTCGGGGTCGTCATGCTGCGTGGCGTGCCCGGCAGGCGGGTCTTGCGACACCAGCCCGTCGGTTGCGGCAGAACCGGACAGGAAAGCTGTGGCGGCGCGGGCGCCGATGGGGTGACGGAACAGGGAGGTCGCGGACGTTTTCTGGCCCATGCATGACTCGCGCCGGTTGACATTACCGGCATTCCGCCATGCGGGCGTGACTGTGCCATGACAGTCACGAGACGTTCTTATTACGACCGCTGCAGGGTGTTTAGCAGTGAATGACGGGGCGTTGTGTAACGTGCCGTACGGAACAGCCGACCATTGTCCGGCAAGGCTGTCGGGCCGGGCGGGAGTCGCTTCGGCGCGGTGCTTTCGTCTGGTGAATGCGACGCGTCAGCGCGGTATCGCGACGACGCGCGTGCGGGCGATCCGGTCGTGCGGAAACTGGCGCTCGGCGTGCAGTCGCGCGGCGCCGGCCCATGCGGCGATCCATGCGGCGGTGAGCGCGAGCGTGACGGGTACCGACAGGCCGAGGAGCGGATGCAGCGCGAGCGGCGGCAGGAACCACAGCCAGCCGAGCGCATAGCGGACGAGCGCGTGGCCCGTGCTCAGCGGCCGGCCGCTCGACGATTCGAGCCGCAGCCGCCACGTCTTCATCGGCAGCGTCTGGCCGCCGTGGGTCCAGAACCAGACGAAGTACGCGCCGACCACGAGCGCGATCCAGGCGGCGAGCAGGTTGTGATGGACGAGGCCGTTGCGTTGCTGCGTCGCGAGGCTGAACGCGAGCCCGGCGAAGAACACCACGCCGAACAGCAGCACGCCTTCGTAGAGCAGGGCGGCGAGACGCCGCCGCACGGACGGCGCGGCGGCCGGGGTTTCAAGTGCGTGGGCGTTCGCCACGGGCGCTCAGGAGCCCTTGAACAGCGAGGGCGCGTCGGCGGGCGACACCGGCGCCACGGCAGCCGGCGCGGAAGCGGTGCCGGCCGTCGACGACGCGGGCACCG
>NZ_VWWH01000144.1:0-11376 GCF_011753045.1 Burkholderia sp. Ap-955 | reverse complement strand
CGGCCAGCACGGCCGGATCCGGGCGCGCGAGCAGCAGCCCGGTCGGCCGCCCATGGCGGTCGCGCCGCAATTCGCCGCCCGGCGGATCGGGCGTGTCGCGCCCGTAGCCGATCGCGCGCAGCGCGGCCGCATTCAGCCACGCGCTGTCGCCGAGATGCCGGACGAACACCGGCGTATCGGGCGCGATCTCATTCAGCTCGGCCACCGTCGGGCCGCGCTTTTCCGCGAACTGCAGCGCGGTCCAGCCGCCGCCCACGCGCACCCAGTGCGGTGCGGGCGTGCGCGCGGCCTGTCGATGCAACAGGTCGAGCGCGGCGGCGAGCGACGGCACACCGTCCCAGCGCAGTTCGAGGTTGAAGTTCGTGCCGCCGCGGATGGCCTGCAGGTGCGCGTCGACGAGGCCGGGGATCACCGTGCGGCCGTTCAGGTCGATGCAGGTCGTGTCACCGTGTGCATGACGCAGCACGTCGCGATCGTCGCCGGTCGCGACGATGCGCCCGTCCTTCACCGCAAGTGCGCTGACGAACGAGCGCTGCTCGTCCTGGGTCGCAATCTTGCCGTTGAAGACGACGAGGTCCGCCGCGCGTGCGGGTTCCGTCGCTCTAAGCACCGTCGGGCCTCCCGTGCGCACGCGCACGCCGAGCCACGCCGCGCGTGCGTCGCATCGTCGAACGACGGAACACGGCTGCGTCGCACGCATCGGCACGCATGCCGCGATCGCGCAGTCGCGCGGCTGCCTGGAACTCGCGCATCACTATGCGGCCTGCTGCGCCGCGTCGGCGGCATCGTGGCGCGCACGCGTGCGGGACGGCGGCGGCGCGTCCTGGCGGACGAAATTCTGCACGCGCAGCAAGCGCCGCACATCATGCGCGCGCGAATGCGGATCGAAGTGCCGCGCGACGCCGGCGACCAGCGTCGACGCGTGCGCGGTGCGCCCGCGCTCGATCAGGTGATCGGCGAGATCCAGCGCGCCGCGCAGCGCCCACATCGCGGCGCCCTGCCCGTTCGCGGTCTGGATCGCCATCTGCAGATGACGATGCCCATCGGCCTCGTACGCGAGCGCGACATCGGGGGCCGCGGAGCGTGCCTGTTCGAGCATCGCGACGCCCGTCACGCGCAGCAGTTCCGGCACGAACAGATGCTCGCCGTGCGCACGGCAGCGCGCGAGCGTCGCATCGAGCCGCATGCGCGCCTCGCTTGCGCGGCCGACGCGCACGAGGCCCTCCGCATACGCGACGTTCAACGGGGCGAGCAGCCGCCGGAAGCCGCTCGCCTCGACACGCCGCAGCGCGGGTTCAAGCCGCGCGAGGCCCGCGCCGGGATGACCGGCCTGGATGTCGAACTGGCCGGTCAGGCATTCCGCGTGATTGCGCCAGATGTCGAAGCCGTGCGCGCTCGCGGTCGCGCGCAGCGTCGCGAGATAGTCGGACGTGATGTCGTGGTCGCCGTAGCGCAGTGCGATCGGCACGGCGGCCGCACCCAGCACCACGCAAAGCGCGAGCGCGGACGGGCCGCGGCGCGCGCACTCGACCGCTTGCGCGGCGATGCGCATCGCATGGTCGGGGTCGCCCTGCATCCACACGAGCCGCGTGAGCATCGTGCGCGCGAGCGTCGTCATGTCGACGCCGAGCGCTGCCTGCGCGCACGGCGGCTCGCCCACCAAGCCGAGTTCGGCCGTCGCCGCTTCGAGCCGCTCGCGCGCCTGCGCGTGCTCGCCGAAGTAGTGCAACGACGTTGCGACCATCGCGTTGGCCAGGATCCGCTGCGAGCGGTCGCCGCGCCGCTCGGCCGCGCGCTCGAAGCGTGTCGCGTAGCGCAGCGATTCGTGAATGTCCGACAGCGTCAGCATCGTATGCCACAGCCCGACCAGCGCGCGCGCGTCGAACGTATCATCGCCGACATGCGCGGCAAGACCGAGCGTGCGGTCCCACATCGCGGCCGCGGCCACGGCGTCGCCGTCCGTATGCAGCAGCGCCGACGCGCAGGCTGCGCGCAACCGCATCTCACGTGCGGCATCGACCGGGTCGGCCGCGGCCGTGTCGAATGCGTCGAGCACCTGGCGCGCCCGCGCCGCGCATTCGTGCATCCGTGCCGGCTCCAGCAGCGCGCGCGCCAGGCGGTCCGCTTCGGGCACGCCCGCGTCCGGCGCCGGCGTTTCGTCGACGGCGATGACGCGTGCTTCGGTCGGTGCGTTGGTCGGTGCTTCGGTGAGCGCTTTGGTCAGCGCTTCGGTCGGTGCTTCGGTCAGCGCTTCGGTCAGTCCATCGGACGGCGCACCGTCGGGCCGAGCGGCGTTCACGCTCGCCGCCGCGTGTTCGTGCTCGTGTCCCTGCCCTTGCTCGCGCTCGTATCGTGCGTGACGCGCCGCGATGCGCTCGAACTCGCCCTCGTTGTGGAGTTTTTCCAGCGCATACGCGCGCGTCGATTCGGTCAGCCGGTATCGCGCAGATGCGCCGTGGAACTCGACGGTCACCAGCGACTTCGCGACCAGCTCACCGAGCACCGCGATCATGTCCGCGGCCGATGTGCCGGGCTCGGTGGCGACCGCGCGCGCGGCATCGAACGTGAACGGCCCGATGAAGCATCCCATCCGGCGGAACAGCGCACGCGCGGCCGGGTCGAGCAGCACGTAGCTCCAGTCGAACGTCGCCCGCAGCGTCTGATGACGCGGCAGCGCCGAGCGCAGCCCACCGGTCAGCAGGTTCAGCCGGTCGTCCAGCCGCGACGCGACGACCGCGAGCCCGAGCGTCGCGACGCGTGCCGCGGCCAGTTCGATCGCGAGCGGCAGCCCGTCGAGCCGCCGGCAGATATCGGCGATCAGCCGCATGCCGGCTTCGTCGACCGGACAATCCGGCGCGGCCGTGCGAACCCGTTCCAGGAACAGCTCGACCGCGGAGCAACGAACGATTTCGTCGGTGCGCGCGTCGTCGTCGGGCACCGCGAGCGGGCTCAAGCGCAGCACCGCTTCGGCCGAGATATGCAGCGGCTCGCGGCTCGTCACGAGGACGCGCAGCGAGCCGGCGCACGACGTCAGCGTTTCGACGAGGCTCGCGACGAGATCGACGATGTGTTCGGCGTTGTCGAGCACGAGCAGGCAGCGCGACGCCGCGAACGCGGCGCCGATCTCCTCGACGGCGGGCGCGCGCTGCGTGTCCAGGCCGAACTCGGCCGCGAGGGCGATCAGCATGTCGTCGCGCGTCCCCGCGCGCGCCAGCTCCACGAACAGCACGCGCTCGCGCGAGCGGCTGCGCACCGCGTGGGCCACGCGTACGGCGAGGCTCGTCTTGCCGATCCCGCCCGCGCCGACGAGCGTGACGACCGGCGTGCGTTCGAGCATCTCGACGATCTGCGCGATTTCGGCGTCGCGCCCGACGAGCGGCGCGATTTCGGCGTCGCGTCCGGCGAGCGGCGCGGGCAGCGACGACGTGTGGGCATCGGTCGGTACGGCAGCCGGAGCGTGGGCCGCGGGCATGCGTTCCGGGCCGGGCGACGCGCACGCGACCAGCAGGTAGCCGCGCCCGGGCACCGTCTTGATCAGATCGCGGCTCGCGCCGAGCGCCTTGCGCAGCGTCGCCACATGCACCTGAAGGCGGTTTTCCTCGACGATCAGCCCCGGCCAGACCGCATCCATGATGTCGTCTTTCGACACGACCGCCCCGCTCGCGCGGTGCAGGACTTCGAGAATGTCGAGCGCGCGCGCACCGATGCGCAGCGACGCGCCCTGACGGCGAATGTCGCGCTGCTCGAAATCCACCGACAACGTTCCGATCTGGATCATGGCCGCCTCCGGGTCCCTCAGGATGACCGCCCGGTGAACGCGGCAGTCCACCCGGCAGGATGTCCGGCCCCGGCGCACGGTGGCGCCGGCCGGACAATATTGAATTCCGGCCTGAGTGTAGACGGGGGCGCGAAGAAAATCTTGAAGGAAAATGCACTGTGGGCGCCGGCCTGATCACGCGATCGGCGCATTCGCTTGCATGTAAAAGTAGGGCGCTATACTCTGCCGAACCGCTCGCACGCCCGTCGTGCCGGGCCATGCGGCGCCCGCGCGCCGCCATTGAAAGCCATTCGTCAGGATCGCGAGCGGACGTTTGTGCAAATTCATTTTGAACGTTGACGTGCGTAGATAAACTGAACTCGCCATTTCGCGCGCCGAGTCCGTTGCCGGGATATTCCATGTCAGACCTTGTTACCGCGGCGCCGGCGGTATCGCCCCCGCCGCCGCCGAAAGATACGCTCGGTTGCGTATCGAGCCTGTTGGCGAAGGATATCGAGACCGCCACCGGCGGCCTGCGGCTTCACCGCAAATGCATGCGCGAAGCGCACGTGGAACACATCGACATGCCCGCGTGCGAGCGCGGCTTCCTGGTCGGCGTGTCGCTGGCGGCCGGCCATCGCCGCACGCTGTACGGGCGCGCCGGCGCGAGCGAGCGCCGGTTCCAGCATCACTCGATCTATATTCGCGATTTCTCGCGCCACTTCCACGCGGACCTGTACGGCAACTTCGACTTCGTGCTGGTCGAGCTGCCGCATGCGTATCTCGAGCGCGTCGGCCCGGAGCACGGCGGGCAGGCGATCGGCGGCCTCACGTGCCGCCCCGACGTGCGCGATCCGGTGCTCGGCCATCTCGCGCACGCGGTGGCCGACAGCCTCGACGCGCCCGGCCCGCTGAACGCGCTGTTCATCGAACAGGTGGGGCTCGCGATCGGCACGCACCTCGTGCGCCGTTACGGCAACGCGCGCACGCGCGAACTCGACCTCAAGGGCAGCCTGTCGCCGGCGAAACTGGCGCTCGCGCAGGAGCTGTTGCTGGAAAAGGCGGATCTCGGCGTATCGATCGAGGAAGTGGCGAACGAATGCGACCTGTCGCGCGGCTACTTCATCCGCGCGTTCTCGCGCACCACCGGCCGCACGCCGCACCAGTGGCTGCTCGAACAGCGCGTGACACGTGCCCGCGAACTGATCGAAACGTCCGACATGACGCTAGCCGACATCGCGATCGCGTGCGGCTTTGCGGACCAGAGCCACCTGAACCGCGTCTTCGCGCGGATCGTCGGCCATCCGCCCGGCGCGTGGCGGCGCGCACGCTCGCGCTGAAGCATCTGCGCGGTCGCACCTGTGCGCACCGACAGCCCGGCCGATTGTTCAATTGAGGTTCATGTCTTCCGCGTGGCAGGCGGCGCACGCGCGTGGCCTCGAACGGGACGCCACGCACGGCAGCACGAGATGCCGCGCGGCCGTCCGCGCCCCTGCACCGCCGACCTTCCGTGCCCTGTCCTGAATCGTCCTGAAACGGCGACGCCCAGCCCGGGCCGCCGCGCCGCCCGGCGCTAGAATGCGAACCGCATGCAACGCGACGTTGCGACACGCACGAGGGCATTCCGATGGACAAATTCTCCGCGCTGCGCGCGTTCGTGGAAGTAGCGGAAGCCGGCGGCTTCTCGAGCGCCGGCCGGCGTCTCGACCTCGCCGCCTCGTCGGTCGTGCGCGCGGTGGACGCGCTCGAGGCATCGCTCGGCACCGTGCTGCTGAACCGCACGACGCGGCAGGTCACGCTGTCCGATGCGGGCGCCGTCTACTATGCGCGGGCGAAACGCGTGCTGGAGGAACTCGCGGATGCCGACGCGCTCGTCGCCGATCGCGGCGACGCGCCGTCGGGGCCGCTGCGCGTGTCGGTGCCGGTCGCCTATGGGCTGCGCCGGATCGCGCCGCACGTCGCCGCGTTCGTCGCGCGCCATCCGAAGCTCGACGTCGACCTGCAGCTGACCGACGAGCGCGTCGATCTGGTGACCGCGCGGATCGACGTCGCGATCCGGCTCGGTGACGCCGCCCCGAGCGCGGACGTCGTCGCGCGACCGCTCGGGACGTTCCGCCGCTACGTGGTCGCGAGCCCCGCTTACCTCGACACGCACGGCACGCCCGCGACGCCGGGCGAGCTGGTCGATCACGCGTGCCTGCGCTTTCACTTCGGCGCCGACCAGCAGGCGTGGACGTTCGCCGATGCACAGGGCACGACGCGCGTGATCGTCGCCGGCCGGCTGAAATCGAATCACAGCGAGGTGCTGCGCGAAGCCGCGCTCGACGGCGCCGGCATCGCGCTGCTCCCCGACTGGATGGTCGGCGCGGACATCGACGCGGGCCGCCTGCACCGGTTGTTCGAACGGTACGACGTGACGCCCGGCTCGGCGCGCGCGGTGATCACCGCCCTGTACCTGCCGAACCAGCGCGGCTCGAAACGCGTGACCGCGTTCATCGATTTCGTCGAATCGCTCGCGCGCGCGCAGCCCTGACGGAAGCGACGGCGCGCGCGGGGGAGTCGTAACGGGTACGCGTCGCCCTGTCAGACCGCCCAGCAGGAGCACCCGAACGCGCCCCAGAAGCCCTTGGCGTCGGACGTCGGTAGCGCACTTGCCCATGCGCTCGCGTGTGCATGCTGGTGAACGTTGCATGCGTTCGCGCAACCGCACATCGCAGCGGCGGCCGCCCGTTGCAGCGGCGCGCCGGCGCGCTGCGTCGCACCCCAGCCGCCATAGCCGCCGAACTCGCGCACGGGCGACCAGTCGGGCATCGCGGGAGGGATCGGCGCGTCGTACGACTGGAACGGCCCCGCGCCCCACACGATCTTTCCGTCCACGACCGTCAGCAACGCAGTCGTGCCGGCGATGTCGTCCTCGGCACACGCGAAGAAATCGCGATCCGGGACCACCAGGTCGGCAAGCTGCCCCACCGCGATGCGCCCTTTCTTGCCCTCTTCGTTCGAGAACCACGTCACGTACTCGGTCCACATGCGCAGCGCCGTCTCCCGATCGAGCAGGTTGCGCTGCGGGTACATCCGCAGGCCGCCGACCGTCTTGCCGCTGACGAGCCATGCAAGCGACACCCACGGGTTGTACGATGCGACGCGGGTCGCGTCGGTGCCGGCCGAGACCTTGAGCCCCTTGCCGAGCATCTTCGCCACCGGTGGCGTAGCCTCCGCGGCTTGCGCGCCGTAGCGCTCGACGAAGTATTCGCCCTGGTACGCCATCCGGTGCTGCACCGCGATGCCGCCGCCGAGCGCGGCGATCCGGTCCATCGATTTCTCGGTGATGGTTTCCGCATGATCGAAGAACCAGTTCAGCCCTTCGAGCGGGATGTCCTCGTTCACTTTTTCGAACACGTCGAGCGCGCGGCTGATGGTCTCGTCATAGGTCGCATGCATGCGCCACGGCCAGCGGTTTTCCGCGAGCACGCGCACCACGCCTTCGAGATCGTCCTCCATCTGCGCCGGCAGGTCCGGGCGTGCCACCCGGAAGTCTTCGAAGTCGGCCGCGGAAAACGCCAGCATCTCGCCCGCGCCGTTATTGCGGAAGTAGTCGGTGCCGTCGTGGTACTTGACGCTCTTCGTCCAGTTCACGAAGTCTTCCTTCTCCGCGTTCGGCTTCTGCGTGAACAGGTTGTACGCGATCCGGATCGTCATCTCGCCCGCGTCGTGCAGCTTGCGGATCACCTCATAGTCGTCCGGGTAATTCTGCGAGCCGCCGCCCGCGTCGATCACGCCCGTCACGCCGAGCCGGTTCAGCTCGCGCATGAAATGGCGCGTCGAATTGTATTGATACTCGAACGGCAGCTTCGGGCCCCTCGCGAGCGTCGCGTAGAGGATCGTCGCGTTCGGGTTCGCAAGCAGCAGGCCGGTCGGGTTGCCGGCGGCATCGCGAACGATGGTCCCACCCGGCGGCTCCGGCGTGTCCTTCGTGTAGCCGACGACACGTAGCGCGGCCGCGTTCAGCAACGCGCGATCGTACAGGTGCAGGATGAAAACCGGGGTGTCCGGCGCGGCGGCATTGAGCTCGTCGATCGTCGGGAGCCGTTTCTCCACGAATTGATGCTCGGTGAAGCCGCCGACCACGCGCACCCACTGCGGCGCGGGCGTCACGGCCACCTGGCGCTTCAGCATTTCCATCGCGACCGTGAGCGACGGCACGCCGTCCCAACGCAGCTCCATGTTGTAGTTCAGTCCGCCGCGAATCACGTGGCAGTGGTTGTCGATCAGACCCGGCAGTACGCCACGGCCGCCGAGATCGACCACCTTCGTCGCGCGGCCCGCGAGCGGCATCACGTCCGCGTCGCCGCCGACGGCGACGAAGCGGCCGGCGGCAATCGCGACCGCCGTCGCGACGGGGTTCGCGCGGTCGAGCGTCGTGAATCTGCCGTTATGCAGGATCAGATCCGGTGGGGTCACGGTTGCGGTCATATGCATCACCTCTTGTTGATCAGAAGCCAAGCAGCTGTTTCACGGTGGGCAACGCTTGCACGCCAATCAGCATGCCGAGCAATCCGACCAGCGCAATCAGCGGCGGTGCGGGAGAGCGAACCTTGATGGCGCTGTAAATCACACCGATCAGCAGGCCCGCACCAAGGGAAACCAGATACGGTTCCATGCGATAAATCTCCCGGAAAATTCGAATGCAGGGGCCGTGTTCCGATCAGCCTGCTGCGGGCAGCATTCGTGTTTCGGTCACATCCGCCGCCCGCGCAATGGCGCCAATGCGGCGCGTTCGTATCGAACCCGCCGCACCGGCATCAGCGATCGCAAGCCCTCTGCGCTTACTTCGCCGGAACGGCCGGGATCGACTCGTGCGGCGTCGCGGTGCGCGGCGCGGCCTTGTGGACCATCGTGTACGCGTAGTCGACGCCCATCCCGTACGCGCCCGAATGCTCCTTCGCGATCGCCATCACGGCGTCGTACGTCTCGCGGTGCGCCCAGTCGCGCTGCCACTCGAGCAGCACCTGCTGCCACGTGACCGGCACGACGCCCGCCTGCACCATGCGCTGCATCGCGAAGTCGTGCGCGGCCTGCGTGGTGCCGCCTGACGCGTCGGCGACCATGTAGATTTCGTAGTCGCCTTCGAGCATCGCGCACAGCGCGAACGTCGTGTTGCAGACTTCGGTCCACAGACCCGACACGATCACCTTCTTGCGGCCGTTTGCGGCCAGTGCGTCGCGCACCTTCTGGTCGTCCCACGAATTCATCGACGTGCGTTCCAGCGTCTTCTGATTCGGGAACACGTCGAGCAGCTCCGGATACGTGTGACCGGAGAAGCTGTCGCTTTCGACCGTCGTGATCGTGGTCGGGATGTTGAAGACCTTCGCGGCCTTCGCGAGCCCGACGACGTTGTTCTTCAGCGTCTGGCGATCGATCGACTGCACGCCGAACGCCATTTGCGGCTGCTGATCGATGAAGATCAGTTGGCTGTTGTGCGGGGTAAGTACTTCAAGCTTCGGGTTGCTCATGGCGGTGATGTCCTTTGACGCAGAGAGAAATGAGGCTCGCCGGGCCGACGAATCCGCGACGCGTCGAATGCGCTGGGTCGGAAGACTCGGCAGCCGGCCTGCGTCATTCAACAGGCTTATTTGCGACCGCACCAATTAATTGTTCTGATTCTCGCGGCCTTTATAAATCCAGACTGAAAAGATCTGAATTTCATTGAATGGACTCACAACGAGCATGCAGAACTGATAGGCTGATCCAGGGATTTTGGATCGACGCCATATTGGTAGTTGTCCATATTTTTTACTGCCGTCACGCCATTTCAAACCTATGAAACCGTACTCTGCTTCGCTGTTCGCCGGCATCCTCGCCGGCATCGTTTATGCGCTGATCGGCGTGCAATCGCCGGCGCCGCCCGCCGTCGCCCTGGTGGGCCTGCTCGGCATTCTGGCCGGCGAGCAGATTCTTCCGCTGGCGCGACGGATGGTCAGCGGAATCCGACTGGGAACCGCATGGCGCGACGCGAAGTGCAGCCAGCACATGTTCGGTGCGCTGCCAGGCGCCCATGCAACCGACGCTGCCGCGAAGGGCCGCGAATCGACACCGACGTAATCAGAAGGTTCGAGCGAATGCGCGCAGGACGGTCGCGAAGCTTGCGCGACGTCGCGTCGTTCGATCGCAGCGGGCGTCGTTCTGTCACATGCGCGCCGCCCTGACGGAAGCGGCGGCGCGCGCCGCGTCACCAGCCGAACTTCGCTTCCACGCCGACATAGTCGGCATTACGCGCGCCCAGCGCGCGAATCGAATCGGCGAGCTGAAAGTGCACCGCCTCGACTGCCAGAGCCGTGTTCGCGTTGACGAGCCAGTCCACGCGAGCCTGCGCGTACATGCCGGTCCACGCGCCGCCCTTGCCCGCCGTGCCCGGCACCGCCGACATGCCCTGCCCGTAGATCGCATCGGCCGTCGTCTGCCGCCACTGGAAACCGAGCGCGGTCAGCACCGTCACCGTGCTCGCCGGCTTGAACGTCAGCGAAGGCTTCACGTGGATCAGGTTGCTGTATCCGGTATAACCGGCGAGCGTGAAGTAATAGCCGTTCGGAAACATCGGGTTGAACGTGCCCACGCGCCGGTCGCCCGGGTGAGCATCGCCCGACGCGCCGTCGATCTGGATCCCGATGCGCGGCGTGCCGGCCGTCTTCGCGAACGTATAGCCGCCCAGCGCACCGAACGCCCACGCGCCCACCGTGTCCTGCCCGACATGGCCCGTCTGCAGCATCGCCTCGACGTCCCAGTCGAGCCCGTCGGCCTTGCCCGCATAGCGCATGTCGAATACGTCGCGCCGCTCGGTGCCCGACGCATCCGGAAAGCGCGCGTTGTCGCGCGTGTAGCGCGACCAGTACGCGGACAGGTCGCCCGGCCCCGTGCCGTTGCGCTCGACGCGCACGCCGTCGAATCGCAGGTGCCGGTTCGACACGTCGTCGAACGCGGCGGCGTCGCGATACTGCACCGGGCGCGTCACGTAGCCGATCAGCCGCCACTTGCCGATTTCGTAATCGGCCCATAGCGCGTCGAACGCCTGCCGCACGTTCGGGCCGTCGCGCACCGACACGAAGCGTTGCAAGTCGAACGCCATCTCCTGCCGGCCGACCCGCGTCTTCAACGTGCCGGGGCCGATCTGGTCGACATACGCGACGAACGCCTGCTCGATGTCGAGCTGGTCCTTGTCGACCGGGCCGACCGTATTCTTGCCGAACGGCCGCGCATCGACGAACTGCACGAACGCCTGCAGATGGCCGCGATAGCGCAGGTCCGCGTGCACGTTCGTGCGCTGGATCACGTAGTTGTCGTCGTGCGCGGAGCCGAGGCCGAACAGCGGCGCGTTGTTCAGCTCGAAACGCTCGCGCAGGTTCGCGCCGAGCGACAGGTAGGTCGACGGGTCGTCGCCGAGCGGCACGTATTTCAGTGCGTCGAACGGCTTGCGCGGCACGCACGGGTTCGCGAGCACCGACCAGTCCTCCTGCCAGCGATTGAACAGCACGGTCGGACGCTTCGCGGTGCACGACACGGCGGCGCTCGCGGCCGCCGGCGCCTGCGGCTGAGCGGCGGCGGCCGGCGCATCGGCACCGGCC
>NZ_VWWH01000143.1:0-11368 GCF_011753045.1 Burkholderia sp. Ap-955 | reverse complement strand
GACTCGCGCGCTGGTTCGACGAGCCGCGCGTGCGCGACGGCTGGCCGGGCACGCCGCCCGGTGCGGACGGCACGCAAGGCGCCGCGCCCGACACCGATCCGCACGTGATGCCGCTCGTCGGCTGCTTCGACGGCGAACCGTTCGCGTATGTCGAGGCGTACTGGCTGAAGGAAGACGCGCTCGCGCCGCACGTCGCGGCGCGCGACTACGACCGCGGGCTGCGGATGCTGGTCGGCGAGTCGCGCTGGCGCGGCCCGCATTGCGTGGCGGGCTGGCTGCCGTCCGTCGTTCATTACCTGTTTCTCGACGACCCGCGTACCGAAGTGGTCGGCTGTGCCGTTCCGGCCGGCCACGCGCGGGTTGCCGACCATCTCGCGCGGCACGGCTTCGCGCGGCAGCGCCGTCTCGTGCTGGCCGACGCGCAGCCGCTGTGGATGCGCACGCTGCGCGAGACGTTCTTCTCCGGCCGTCACGTCTGACGCGCCGGATTCACCGACAAGGGAGCTGAGACATGCAGAGAGAAACCGTATTCGACCTGATCGGCGTCGGCTTCGGGCCGTCGAATCTGGCGCTGGCCATCCGCCTCGAGGAACGGCGCGCGGCGCGCCCGCTCACCCATTGTTTCGTCGAGCGCCAGCCTGAATTCGGCTGGCATCGCGGCATGCTGCTCGACGACTGCCGGATGCAGATCTCGTTTCTGAAGGATCTCGTCACGATGCGCGATCCGAAAAGCCGCTACACGTTCATCAACTACCTGTTCGAACGCGGCCGGCTGAACGAATTCGTCAACCTGAAGAACTTCTATCCGACCCGCGTCGAATTCCACGACTACCTGAGCTGGGTGGCCGAGGCGTTCGACGATCGCGTCCATTACAGCGAGACCGTCCTCGCGATCGAGCCGGTGCACGGCGACGGCGCGAGGATCGACGCGCTGCGCGTGCTGTCGCGCGACGCGGCCGGCCACGAGCGCCAGCGCGTCACGCGCGCGCTGTCGGTCGGCGTCGGCGGCACGCCGGCGGTGCCGGACGCGTTCGCCGCACTCGGCCGCGACCGCGTGATCCACTCGTCGTCGTACCTGACCGACATCGACCGGCTCGTCGCGTCGCCGGACGGCGAGCGCCGCCGCGTCGCCGTGATCGGCGCGGGGCAGAGCGCGGCCGAGGTGTTCATCGATCTCGCGCGCCGCTTCCCGCACGTCGACGCGAGCCTCGTGATGCGCGCCGGCGCCCTGAAGCCGGCGGACGACAGCCCGTTCGTCAACGAGATCTTCAGCCCCGAGTTCACCGATGTCGTCTATGCACAGCCGCACGACGCGCGCCGCGCGCTGCTCGAGCGCTATCGCGACACGAACTACGCGGTGGTCGACCGGCCGCTGATCGAACAGATCTACGAAATGCTGTACCTGCAGCGCATCGACGGCACGCCGCGTCACGCGCTGCTCGCGAACAGCGCGATCGAGGCCGCGCTGCGCACCGCCGACGGCCGCATCGAGCTGACGCTGCGCGACCGGATGAGCGGCGACACGCGCGTCGAGCGCTTCGACGCGCTCGTACTGGCCACCGGCTACCGCCGCGACACGCATTCGGCGCTGCTCGAAGGGCTCGCGCCGCACCTGGGCGATGCGCTCTCACGGGGAGACGTCACGCGCGACTACCTGCTCGCGACGCCCGAGCACTTCGCGCCGCGCATCTACCTGCAAGGCTGCTGCGAAGACAGCCACGGCCTGTCCGACACGCTGCTGTCGGTACTGGCGCGCCGCGCGGACGAAATCTGCGCGTCGCTCGAAGACGGGATCACGCCCGCCCATGAAGAAGGCGCGGCCCGGGCAACACAGGAAAAACGACAGGAAAACGGGGCGAGCGCGAGCCGGATGGCATTCGCTCTTTGACAAAGGCGCGGTCGGAGACCGCATGAAAAAAGTGGAGCAGAGAAAGATGGAGTGGGCATCAGGCACGCGTTTGCGTGCGATCGCAGCCGCGGCGAGCGTGGCGTTCGGTGTGGCGGCAGGGCACGCACATGCCCAGACGGCGCCGGCCGTGAACGCAGGCGCAGCGGCGTCGGCCGGCAGTGCGCAGAACGGTGCGGCGGCGAGTGCGTCGACCGGCACGCTGCCGACGATCAACGTCAACGCGGGCTCGGAAGGAGACGGCACGGTCGGGCTCGTCGCGAAGCGCAGCCGCACCGGCACGAAGACCAGTACGTCGATCAACGAGATCCCGCAGACGATCAACGTCGTCACCGCGCAGCAGATCGAGATGACCGGCGCGACCGACGTGAACGCGGCCCTGCGCTACGTGCCGGGCTTCTCGTCGTACGGCTCGGACAACCGTTCCGACTGGTACGCGGCGCTGCGCGGCTTCACGCCGACCGCGTACGTGAACGGGCTGCAGGTGCCGAACACGATCAACCTCGCGAGCTGGCGCGTCGATCCGTACATGATCGACAGCATCAGCGTGCTGCGCGGGCCGACGTCGGTGCTGTACGGCGCGGGCGACCCGGGTGCGATCGTCGACGTGCAGACCAAGCTCGCCGACGGCGAGCGCGTGCGCGAGGCCGGCGTGCAGATCGGCAACTACGCGCGCAAGCAGTTCATGATCGACGTCGGCGACAAGTTCGATCCGGACGGTAAATACGCGTACCGCTTCGTCGGCGTCGCACGCGACGGCAACGCGCTGACCGGCCCGAACAACGACCAGCGCGTCGCGCTCGCGCCGTCGTTCCGCTGGCGCCCGAACGCGGATACGTCGCTGACGCTGTCGGCCACCTATCTGCAGGACTGGGGCGACATCTCGTCGAACTTCCTGCCCGCGCAGGGTACGGTGCTGCCGAACCCGAACGGGCAGATCAACAAGGACGTGTACGAAGGCGATCCGAACTTCAACTACTACCGCAAGAAGCAGTGGTCGGTCGGCTATCAGTTCGAGCGGAACCTGACACCGGTGTGGACGTTCCGCCAGAACACGCGCCTGATGCACCTGTCGCTCGACAACGGTTCGGTATTCGGCAACGGCTTCGTCGACGGCAGCACGACCGACGTGTCGCGCTGGGCCGGTGTGTTCCAGATGAACTACAGCCGCTTCGACATCGACAACAACCTCGAAGGCCGCTTCGCGACGGGCCCGCTCCAGCACACGCTGCTGCTCGGCTTCCAGTACAACCGCCAGACCGCGACCGACAGCGAATGGCTTGCCGCCGCGCCGCCGCTGAACATCTACAACCCGGTCTACCTGCCTGTCACGAAGGCGGTGTTCACGCCCGACTCGACGTTCCGCACCAACACGTACACGACGATGAACACGTTCGGCCTGTACGCGCAGGACCAGATCAAGTGGAACCGCTGGACGCTGACGCTCGGCGGCCGCGAGGACTGGGTCAACATGCGGATGGACGACCGGGCGGCCGGCACGTCGACGAAGGCGGACGTCACGGCGTTCACCGGCCGCGTCGGCCTCACGTACCAGGGTGACTACGGGCTGTCGCCGTACGTCAGCTACGCGACGTCGTTCAATCCGCTGATAGGCGTGAACCTGGTCGGCGGCGGGCTGCCGCAGCCGACCCGCGGCAAGCAGATCGAAGCCGGCCTGCGCTGGCAGCCGCCCGGCAAGAACCTGATGCTGAACGCGGCGATCTACCAGATCAACCAGACCAACGTGCTCACGACCGCGCTGCCGAGCCAGGACCCGACCGGCACGAAGTCGGTGCAGACGGGCGAGGTGCGTTCGCGAGGAATCGAGCTGAGCGCGACCGGCAAGGTTACGCGCAACCTGTCGGTGATTGCCTCGTACGTGTATCAGGACGTGAAGAACGTGAAGGCCAACGACAGCTCGCTGAACAACTGGCCGGTCGACATTCCGCGTCCGCGCCAGATGGCGTCGCTGTGGACCGACTGGACGTGGCACACGGGGCCGCTCGCGGGCTTCGGCCTCGGCGGCGGCATTCGTTACCAGAGCGCATCGGCCGGTGCGGCCGACAACTCGCTGACGGTATCGAGCGTCACGCTGTTCGACGCGGGCGTGCACTACGACACGCGTAACTGGCGCTTCGCCGTGAACGGAACGAACCTGGCCAACCGTCACTACATCAGCGGCTGCCAGTCGATGAACGTCTGCGTGTTCGGCACCGACCGTACCGTGATCGCGACCGCGAAATACAACTGGTGACGTCGCGCGCCGCGGCCCGCCGGCCGGCCTTCGTGGCCGGCGCGGGTGGGCCTCGGCGCCTTCGTCCGCTTTTCCACGACGCATCCATGCCGAAGAAAAATCTCGTCTACATCCAGTCGCTGCGCAACGGCGCGGCCGATCGTGCCGGGCAGCCGGTCGCTTATCAGGGCGGTACGCGCTACATGAAGGCGCCGCTCGAATATCTCGTCGAACGCCTGAACGACTCGTCGCTCGGCGAGCGTTACACGCTCAAGGGCGTGATCGTCGACGACGACGACGGTTCGCCGGCCGACCGCGCGAAAGTCGCCGACTACGGCTTCGCCCGCACGCCGGGCCGTCCGTGGATCCTGCCGGAAGGGTTGGCGGTGCAGGGCCGGCCGGTCGACGAACTGTTCTGCACGATTGCGTCGACGTACCGGCGGTTGCCGCGCGACGCGCGCGAGCGCGTGGCCGGCAAACAGGCGTTCGAGCGCCGCCTGCTCGAGCGCCTGCTCGAACTCGACGCCGACGTCGTCGTGCTCGACGGGCTGCTCGTGATCCTCGACGAGCTCGTGCGGCCCGGCGCGCGCTTTCACCGGCGCATCGCCAACATCCACCCGGGCATCACGGCCGACGGCTCGCCGTTCCAGCGGCGCGGCGCGTGGGCGACGCTCGACGCGCTGCACGGCGCGCGCGGCGAACGGGTCGACTGGTCGAACGGCACGACCTCGGCCGTCGCGCCCGTGATGATGACGGGCGCGTCGTTTCACTACGTCGACAACGGCATCGATTCCGGCGAGGTGATCTGCGACGTGCTCGACACGCCGATCGCGCCGGACGACACGATTCTCGAACTGCGCTGGAACAACTTCCAGCGCAGCCTGTTTCCGGCACTCGAGCGGGGGCTGCACGTCCTCGCCGACCGCCATGACGCGGGAGCACTGTGATGCAAGACACGTTGACGAAACCGGCCGGCGCCGCGGACACCGTCGAAGGTGAAGTGGCCGCCGCGCTCGACGGCGCCGCACACGGGCAGGCGATGGCAGTCGCCGAGCACACGCTCGACGCGTGGCGGCCCGACGACTCGCCGGACGAACTGCTCGCGGCGTTCGTCGCGCTGTTCAACACCGACACGCGCCACGACGCGGCGACGATCACGGTGCCGCTCGGTGGCGCCGACGCGGCAGCCGTGGCGGCGTACGTCGCGCGCGCGGTGCGCGAGGGCGTGATCGACGGCGCGCAGGTCGCCGGCGACGCGCTGCGCTTCACCGTATCGCGTGCGACGTTCTGGCAGAACCCGCGGCCGTGGCTGAAGGCGCCCGCATCGGGCGGGATGCCGCTGCGCCATGTGATCACGAACGGCCACCGGCACCCGGTGCGGCCGCCGTCGCCGGCCGGCGAGATCTATGCACGCTATATGCCGCAGGTCGGGATGACGTTCAGCCTGCGCACCGTCGACGTCGACGCGCACGCGGACCTGTTCAGCGGCTGGATGAACCTCGATCGCGTCGCGCATTTCTGGGACCAGCGCGGCACGCGCGACGAGCACGCGGCGTATCTCGCCGAGCGGCTCGCCGATCCGCACATGCACCCGATGATCGGCTATTTCGACGACACGCCGTTCGGCTATTTCGAGTTCTACTGGGCGAAGGAGGACCGTCTCGCGCCGTTCTACGACGCGCACGACTACGACCGCGGGCTGCACCTGCTGATCGGCGATTCGCGCTTCCAGAGCGCCGGCAAGCTGCATGCCTGGTGGAGCGGGGTGCTGCACTACATGTTCGTCGACGAACCGCGCACGCAGCGGCTCGTGGGCGAGCCGCGCGTCGATCACGTGCGGCACATCGCGTACATGCACCGGCTGGGGTTCTACACGCTGAAGGAGTTCGACTTCCCGCACAAGCGCGCGGCGCTCACCGTGATCGAGCGCGATACATTCTTCGACACTTTCCGGTTGCCGTGACGGCGCGGGGGCGCGGTGCGGCGCGGTGCGGCGCGAGGTGGCGCGAGGTGGCGCGCGGCGCCGTGGCTCGCGGGCATCGGCCGTCCGGGATATGGACCGCGCGGCCTGCGTCGTGAAGAATGGATCGCTCTCCTCATCGACGACAGGCCCGCGACATGGCAAAAACATCCGCGACAACATGGGGCGCGACATCCGGTTTGCACGCTCCCACATTGACATATGCTGGCATATGCCTAAAATGGACGCATCGTACTCCCATGGAGTGGCTCATGCGCACCGTTTCCATTTTCAAGAACGCCCGTAACCAGGCAATCCGCATCCCGAAGGACATGGAGTTCGAGGGCGTGACCGAACTCGAGATCCGCCGCGAGGGCGACACGCTGCTGCTGCGGCCCGTGCGGCCCACGTGGCTCTCGTTCGTGAGCGAACCGCTGGCCGACGCCGACTTCCTCGCCGAACGCCCGGCCGTCATCGAATCCGGCCGCTTCGACCTGTCCGGTGGTAGCGCCGCGCCGACGGAGTCCGGCCAGTGACCACGCTCTACATGCTCGATACGAACATCTGTTCGTTCATCATGCGCGAGCGGCCGCCCGTGGTGCTGTCTCGCTTGCAATCGTGCGTCAATGCGCAGCACCGGATCGTCGTCTCGGCGATTACCTATGCCGAAATGCGGTTCGGCGCGGTTGGCCGGAAGGCATCGCCGAAGCATGCGGAACTCGTGACGGCCTTTGTTGCGCGGCTGGATGGCGTGCTGTCGTGGGATACGGCGGCCGTCGATGCAACCGCCGCGATTCGTGCCGATCTTGCCGCGCGCGGCACGCCGATCGGCGCGAACGACGCGTCGATCGCCGGCCATGCGATCGCGGCCGGTGCCGTGCTCGTCACGCACAACAGCCGCGAGTTCGGCCGGGTCGCCGGGTTGTCACTCGAAGACTGGGCGGCCTGAACGCGGTCGGGTCAAGATGTGCCCGTGTCGGGACTTGTTCACTTTTCAGCCGGCGTACACAGAAAACGCACACGGCTGAAAAGTGAACAAGACGAACTCAAGTCATTGATTTAAATAAAATTCCCACCTTCTTCCATCGGCTTGCCGCACTCTCCGGGGGCCGGAAATCGAAGACGGACACACGGTTCGGCCAACCCCGCGAACCTGTGTCAATCGTTCCGAAAATCGGTTCAGGCTCGTCCCGCCGAGCGTTGAACCAGCGGCAACTATCAGTTGCTACCACGACGACTTTCCGTCTGCCCGGTTGTCGTCGAACCCACTATCCTTGCCTGCATATTCCCCACAGGACAGGAGACGACACCGTGACGCACAGCGTGATTCCCGCAGGCCTCGCCGACGAAATGATCGAGATCCGGCACCGCATCCACGCTCACCCCGAGCTCGGCTTCGAGGAATTCGCGACGAGCGACCTCGTCGCGGAGCAACTGCAGTCGTGGGGCTACACGGTGCATCGCGGGCTGGGCGGCACGGGCGTCGTCGCGCAGTTGAAGGTCGGCGACGGCGCGCAGCGTCTCGGCCTGCGCGCCGACATGGACGCACTGCCGATCCACGAGGCCACGGGCCTGCCGTACGAGAGCAGGATCGCCGGCAAGATGCATGCGTGCGGCCACGACGGCCACACGGCGATGCTGCTCGCGGCCGCGAAGCATCTTGCGCGCGAGCGCCGTTTCTCCGGCACGCTGAACCTGATTTTCCAGCCGGCCGAGGAAGGGCTCGGCGGCGCGAAGAAGATGCTGGACGAAGGGCTGTTCGAGCTGTTCCCGTGCGACGCGATCTTCGCGATGCACAACATGCCCGGCTTCCCGACGGGCAAGTTCGGCTTCCTGCCGGGGGCGTTCATGGCGTCGTCGGATACGGTGATCGTCGACGTGCAGGGCCGGGGCGGCCACGGCGCGGTGCCGCACAAGGCGGTCGATTCGGTGGTCGTCTGCGCGCAGATCGTCATCGCGCTGCAGACGATCGTGTCGCGCAACGTGTCGCCGCTCGACATGGCGATCGTCACGGTCGGCGCGATCCACGCGGGCGAGGCGCCGAACGTGATTCCCGATCGCGCGCAGATGCGCCTGTCGGTGCGTGCGCTGAAGCCGGAGGTGCGCGACCTGCTCGAGACGCGCATCAAGGAAGTCGTGCATGCGCAGGCGGCCGTGTTCGGCGCGACCGTGACGATCGACTACCAGCGCCGCTACCCGGTGCTCGTCAACGATGCGGAAATGACCGCGTTCGCGCGCAACGTCGCCCGCGAATGGGTGGGCGATGCGAACCTGATCGACGAGATGGTGCCGCTCACCGGCAGCGAGGATTTCGCGTTCCTGCTCGAGAAGCGGCCGGGCTGCTACCTGATCATCGGTAACGGCGACGGGGAGGGCGGCTGCATGGTGCACAACCCCGGCTACGACTTCAACGACGCGGCGCTGCCCACCGGTGCGTCGTACTGGGTGAAGCTGGCGGAGTCGTTCCTGGTTTGACGGAGGAAACGACGCATACACCGCGAGGCTCGGAATCAACAAGGTCTCCGCAGCGGCTGAGCGCCTGAAGTACCAAACTTTGGTATATGAAGGCCGCATTGAAACAGGAGGTGACTCATGTCGCGAAACACATCCGTTTCCCTGGGCGACCACTTTGCCGAATTCGTCGACGCTCAAATTCACTCGGGACGATACAGTTCCGCGAGCGATGTCGTACGAGCTGGTTTGCGACTTCTCGAATCACATGAAACGCAGGTGCGCGCATTGCAGGAAGCGTTGAAGGCTGGTGAGGCATCGGGAACACCCCAACCATTCGACAACGAGGCCTTCCTGGCCCGGATGCGGCCGACGCATGGCGGTTAAAGGCAGACCGCTTCAGCTCACACCGTTGGCCGAACTCGATCTCGAAGACATTTGGCGCTATACCGTCGGGCGTGGGTCGCTCAAGCAAGCCGACCTTTACCACCGCGATCTGATCGGAACAATGGAAGCGCTGGCGCGCGGTGAAAAGGCCGGTCGGACGTGCCTTGTTCGCGATGGATATTTCCGGTACGCAGTGGGGTCCCACGTCGTGTTCTATCGCGAAACGGAATACACGATCGATGTGATTCGGGTCCTGCATCAACGCATGGACATCGAACAACATTTGTAGTCGCACAAAACAGGCACGTGATCGTGGCGACGGGGCATGCAATTCCGGCATGACTTGAGCGATCCCGAGTCTAGAACGCTTCCCCGCTGAACAACGCCGTCACCGCATCCGGATTCGACGGCCAGTACATGTGCATGTACGTCGCGATGATCGCATCGCGACAATAGACGGCTTCGCCGCTGCCCGATGCGCCGTCGGGGCGTACGGCATGCGCGACCGGTTCCATTGGCGTCGCGAGCCGCGAATAGTGGAACGTATGCCCCCGCATCGTCCCGCTGCGCGTGTCGACCTGCTGCATGCCGAGCGCCGCGAACCGGCGCTGCATCGTCGCCTGACCCGGCAACAGCCCAAGCATCGGCGTCGTCACGCCGTCCACGTCGGTCAGCGATTCACACAGATACACCATCCCCCCGCATTCCGCGACGATCGGCCGGCCGGCCGCCGCGTACGCGCGAATCGACCGCGCGGTCGCGGCATTCGCGGCGAGTGCCGCCGCATGCAATTCCGGATAGCCGCCCGGCAGGAACAGTGCGTCGCAGTCGTCCGGCACGGGTTCGTCGGCGAGCGGCGAAAAGAATCGCACCTGCGCGCCGAGCGTGTCGAGCAACGCGAGATTCGCCGGATAAATGAACGAAAAAGCCACATCGCGCGCCACCGCGATCCGCTTGCCGGCGAGCGCACGCGGTAGCGGCGCTGTTGCATCCGGTTCCGCGAACGCAACGGCCGGCGGCAACTCGGCAAGCGCCGTCAGTGCGAGCACATCGGCCGCGCGATCGAGCCGCGCGTCGAGATCGCCGATGTCGTTCGGCTGGTGCAGGCCGAGATGCCGCTCCGGCAGCGCGATGCCCGCATCGGCCGGCACGTGCCCGAGCCAGCGCAGGTCGTCGGGCATCGCCTGTCGCAGCAGTTCCGCGTGCCGGGCCGAGCCGACGCGATTCGCCAGCACGCCGTGAAACGGCAGCCCCGGCCGGAACCGCGCGAGCCCGAACGCGATCGCCGCGAACGTCTGCGCCATCGACTTTGCGGAAATCACCGCGACGACCGGCACGCCGAACGCGGCCGCGAGGTCGGCGCTGCTCGGCGTACCGTCGAACAAGCCCATCACGCCTTCGATCAGGACCAGGTCCGCCTCGCGCGCGGCGTCGGCCAGCAGCGCGCGGCAGCCGGCCTCGCCGACCATCCCGAGGTCGAGCGCATGCACGGGCGCGCCGCTCGCGCGTTCGAGCAGCATCGGATCGAGAAAATCCGGCCCGGTCTTGAACACGCGCACGCGGCGGCCGAGCCGGCGGTGCAGCCGCGCCAGGCCAGCCGTCACCGACGTCTTGCCCTGGCCCGACGCGGGCGCACTGACGAACAGCGCGGGGCAGGCGGGCATGCTCAGAACTCCACGCCGCGCTGCGCCTTCACGCCTTGCTCCTTGTACGGATGCTTGACGAGCCGCATTTCGGTGACGAGGTCGGCCGCATCGATCAGCGCGTCGGGCGCATGCCGCCCGGTCACGACGACGTGCACCGAATCGGGACGCGCGGCGAGCGTCGCGAGCACTTCGTCGAGCGGCAGGTATTCGTACTTCAGCACCGTGTTCAGCTCGTCGAGGATCACCATCTGGTAATCGCCGCTCTCGATCATCCGGCGCGCCTCGTCCCAGCCCTTGCGCGCGGTCGCGATGTCGGCGTCGCGGTTCTGCGTGTTCCACGTATAGCCGTCGCCCATCGTCACGAAATCGCATTCGGCCACCGCGCCGAGGAAGTCGCGCTCGGACGTGTGCAGCGCGCCCTTGATGAACTGCACGACACCGAGCCGCATGCCGTGGCCGAGCACGCGCACGGCCATGCCGAACGCGGCCGTGCTCTTGCCCTTGCCGTTGCCGGTATTGACGATCAGCAGGCCCTTCTCGTTGACGGCGGCGGCCTGCTTCTTCTCGTGGCCCGCACGGCGGCGTTCGGTCATCCGTTGATGGGATTCGGCGTCGGTTTTCATCGGATTCGTCCTGTCGAAAGAAAGCGAAACAAAGGGTTCAAAGCGGGCCGGCGAGTGCGACCGTCACGCCGTCCCGGATGGATTTGGGGCCCAGCAGCCGGCCGTGCGGCGCCGCGAGCTGCGCGCACGGCTCGGCCACGCCCGCGACGCCGAAGCGGGCGA
>NZ_VWWH01000142.1:0-11713 GCF_011753045.1 Burkholderia sp. Ap-955 | reverse complement strand
CGACGCGGGCGTGGCCGGCGCGGCGTGCGCGGCGGCCCGGGCCGCCGGTGCGTGTGCGCTGTCGCGATGCACGCCGGCAATCGCCGCAACCGGCGACGTGCTCCGCGTCGCCGCGACCAGCACGCGATACCCGGCGCCGGCGAAGACGACGCAGCACAGTGCCAGCACGATACGCGTGCGCGAAGCCGGCTTCAGGGCGATGGCGTTCATGGCTGCGCGCTCCGGTAGATGAGCTCGAAGCGCACCCGCGCATCGAGGATATTGCTGCCCACCGCGGGACGCTCGACGTGGATTTCCTGCAGCGCCGCATTCGGCACGGTGTTGAGCACCGACGCCAGGAAATGCCGGATTGCGCCGTACTGATCCTTGACCGGCAACAGCACCTCGTAGCGCGCGAAGCGCGCGCCTGAATCGGTCGTCACCTGGTACTCGGCGGAGCCGAGCGTCAGGTGACTGTCGCGCGCCTGCGCGAAGATCGACGCGATGTCATCCGCGCTTTGCGTGAAACGCGGGAACAGCTCGGGCAACGCGTCGAGCGAAACCGCATCCGCCGCCGGCGCGGGCGCCCCGGCCGGACGATGGACGGGCGCGGCCCGTACGAGCCCGGCCGGCGCGCGCAGCGCGCGCGTATCGGCATCCAGGCCGGGTACCGCCGCGACCATGATGATCGCGGCGCCGACCAGCAGCAGGCCGGCAAGGCCCGGCAGACCGAACGCGCGCCGCCATTCGAAACGCAACGTGAGCAGCCGGTCGGCCAACCGATCGGTTTTCATGACTTCCTCCAGACGGCGGTGATCTGGAAACGCACCGGCATGCCCGGCACGTTGCTCTCGACGAGATGGCCGTTGAGCACCGCTTCGCGCAGCACGACGCTCGTCTGCAGATACTTCAGGTACGCGATCATCGCGTCGGGATTCTTCGCTTCGGCCGTGATGCGGATCTGCCCTTGCGCCGGGTTCTGGTCGATGCCGATCAGCGCGACGTCGTGGTCCGGATAGTCCTCGACGATCGAGAACAGCGTCTGCCACGGCACCGTCAGCTCGCGCAGCACCGCCCCGCTCTGCTTTTCCGCGAGCTTCTCGGCCGCCGTCGGCAGCGCCTTCGTGACGTGCCGCTGCGCGAGCGTCCGGTGCCGGGCGGCCTCCACGCTCTCCTGCACGCGGTCGTTCTCCGCGTAGGCGTGCCACAGTCGCGCGCCACTGGCGACACACAGCAGCACGGCCACCCCGAGCAGGATCATGCCGCCCGTCCGGACGCGCGCACCGCGCCGGCAGAAGTCGATATCGAGCGGCCGCATCATGGCGCATACTCCATCAGCCGGCGCGCGGGCGAGCCGTCGAGCGCCGGCAGTGCGGGCCGGATCGCGGCCGCGAAACGCGCCTCGAACGGTGCCGCGTCCGTGTCGAGCGCCGGCAGATAGACCGTACAGTCCCTGGACTTCAGGCCCGCCCGCGTCGCCGAGCGTTCGAACAGTTGCTCCGCGAGCTCGGCGAGCCGCGACGCGTCGTCCAGCTCGCCGGGAAAGAGGCGCTGCGCATCGTACGCCGTCCAGCCGCCCCGCTCGATCACGACCGCCTGGAGCAACGCGTCGGCGGCGACCAGCAGCAGCGCATCGCCGTCGGACTTCACAGCGAGACGGTTCAGCGTCTCCGGCAGACCCGATCTCAGGCTGCGCACGCGCACCCCGGCGGCCGCACCGACATCGTGGATGCCGTCGTACAGTGTGCGCGACAGCGCGCTGGCAAAGAGCGCGCGGCCGCCGGGCTGCACGCAGAAGCGCACCATCAGCGATTCGACGTCGATCCCGTACGTATCGGAGAAATGGGCGAGCGCGACCGTTTCGAGTTCGCGCGTGCGCAGCGTGCGGAAATCGCCGCGCAAAATCGCGTGGCGGCACCAGAAATCGTCGAGCACGATGTGTGCGCTGCGCTTCGGCGGCGTCTTGCCGTGCGCCGGCACGTGCGCGTCTTGCTCCTGCGCCGCGGAGGTAGAGACAGTGGCATCGGCAGCGGCGTCCGGTGGCGCGGCAAACGCGGCGCGCAGTGCGTCGAGCACGCCCGTCTCGCTGCCGAACCGCTCGTCGGGAATCCCGATGCTGACCGGATCGCCGGCAAGCGTGCGCCGGTGCAACCGCCACGGTGCGGACGTGCGGACCCCGACCACGACTTCGCGCGTGCCGACGCCGATCGCAAGCGCATTATTCGACCATGGTGACACGATTGATCTCCTCGAGCGTCGTCTCGCCGCGCCTCACCTGCTCGATCGCCGCCGATCGCAGCGTCGTCATCCCGTAGCGCAGTGCCGCCGCCTTGATGTGCCCGAGCGGCGCGCGCTCCGACAGCAGTTGCCGCAGCTCGTCGTTCATGCGCAGCGCCTCCGCGATCGCGCGCCGGCCGCGATAGCCGCTGCCGCGGCACATCGCGCAACCCGCGCCGCGCCGAAACAGGTAGCCGCCGGCCGTGTCCGGATCGATGCCCGAGCGGGCGAGCGTATCGGCGTCCACCCTGTCCTCGACGAGG
This sequence comes from Burkholderia sp. Ap-955, assembly GCF_011753045.1. Taxonomy (NCBI): domain Bacteria; kingdom Pseudomonadati; phylum Pseudomonadota; class Betaproteobacteria; order Burkholderiales; family Burkholderiaceae; genus Burkholderia; species Burkholderia sp. Ap-955. Next base: position 9,194 of record NZ_VWWH01000142.1, on the reverse strand, counting down.
CAATCCGGGCAGCACCGACGCAGCAGCCGCTGGGCGACCACGCCGTTGAGCGCGGATACGAAGCTGTACGAATCGACCTGCATGTTCGTGAAGCGGCCGATCACGTCGAACACGTTGTTCGCGTGGACGGTCGTGAACACCTGATGGCCGGTCAGCGCGGCCTGCACGGCGATCTGCGCGGTGTCGGGATCGCGGATCTCGCCGACCATGATCTTGTCCGGATCGTGCCGCAGGATCGAGCGCAGCCCGCGCGCGAAGGTCAGGCCTTTCGCCTCGTTGACCGGAATCTGCAGGATTTCGCCAAGCTGGTATTCGACCGGATCCTCGATCGTCACGATCTTTTCGAGTCCGTTGTTGATTTCGGTGAGGATCGCGTAAAGCGTGGTGGTCTTGCCACTGCCGGTCGGCCCCGTGACGAGCAGCATGCCGTACGGCATGGCCGCGACCGAACGCATGAACCGCGTGTCGCCCGGCTGGAATCCCAGCGCCTCGAGCGTCAGGCCGCCCGCGGCCTGGGAAAGCTGGTAGCGGTCGAGAATCCGCAGCACTGCGTCCTCGCCGAACTGGTTCGGCATGATCGACACGCGGAAATCGATTTCGCGCCCGGCGTACATCGCCTTGAAGCGCCCGTCCTGTGGAATGCGGCGCTCCGCGATATCGAGTTCGGAGATCACCTTCACGCGCGACAGTACCTGGTCGGCGACGTCATGGCCGTCGACGCGCCCCACCACGGTGAGCACGCCATCGACCCGGCACTTGATCATCAATCCGTTCGCCCGGCATTCGAGGTGGATGTCGCTCGCCAGCATCTTGAGCGCATCGTAGATCGTCGAATTGAGCAGGCGCACCACCGGGCTGTCGTCGCTGCTGATGCCCTGCAGCGTCAGCGCCAGCGACGCGGGATCCGGCGCGTGCGGGATCGAATCGTCGAACGCGAGCGAATCCATCGCGCGGATATCCTTCTCGCGCACGGCCAGATACGCGTTGAGGTCCCCCGCGCTCGCGAGCGCCCAGCCGTACGGCATCGCCGGCCGCGCGCGCATCCGGTGCTCGACCCAGCCACGCGTACGCGCATCGAGCGGGTCTGCGATCGCGAACAGCAGCGCGTCGCCGCCGTCGGGATCGCGGAAGCACACACACAGGCGCGCCGTCGCCTCGACGAACGACACCGTGTCGAAATCGGGCTCGAGACGATTCAGTTCGCGGATCCCGATCGGCTTCATGTGGAATTGCGCGGCGAGCCGCACACGTATCTCGTCCGCGCCGAGGGCCGTCTGCGCCATCAGCGCTTCGAGCGCGCGAATACCGGAACCGTGCCGCTCGCCGAGCGCGCGCAGGATATCGCGCAATTCGACGCCCGCGTCGGGCAGATTTTCCGGGAGGGTGATGTCGGTATCCACGCGTGTCTCCTGAGCGGCCTACTGGATGCTCGACGCGATCTCGAAGATCGGCAGGTACATCAGCACGACGATGCCGCCGATCACCACGCCGATCACGATCATCATCACGGGCTCGATCAGTCGCGAGATCAGATCGATCGTGCGCGACACCTGCGCTTCCTGGAACGCGGCGATCCGATCGAGCACGGGCCCGAGGCCGCCGGTTTTTTCGGCCACCGTCAGCAGGCGATAGCCGATCGCATTCGCGAGGCCGGCCTGCTGGAACGCATCGGAGATCCTCGCGCCGTTGCGGACCTGCTGCAGCGCGCCCGCGAGCGCGGCCTGGTCCGCCCGGCCGACCAGGCCGCGCGCAAGGTCGAACGCACGCACGGCGGGAATACCGCCGTCCACCAGCATCGCCGTCGTGCGATAGAACTGGGACTGGCGAAACACGCGGAAGTGTTGCCCGATGCCGGGCAGCGCCAGCAGGCGATCGGCGATCCAGATCCGCAGCGACGGCCGACGCAACGCGATGCCGGTCACCACGGCCAGCACCGCGAGGCCGATGCCCAGCCCGGTGCCGTGCGCGTGCACCATGGCGCCCCACGCCATCAGCAGCCGCGACATCAGCGGCAGTTCGCGGCCGCTGTGTTCGAGGAGCGTCGCGAATCGCGGCACGACGAAGCCGAGCAGGAACAGCACGACGGCCGCGCCGACGAAAAGCAGGACCGTCGGATAGATCGCGGCCGACACGACGCGCCCGCGCAGCTCGTGAAGCGTCGCGCTATTGCGCGAGTAACGCGTCAGGCTGCCGGCCAGGCCGCCGGTCTGCTCGCTCGCCTTGACGCACGCGACCAGCACCGGCGGGAAGATGTGGCTCGCATGCTCGAGCGCCGCCGACAGCGACAGCCCCTCCTCCAGTCGCCGCAGCAGGTCGCGATAGACCTGCGCGGACGCCTCGCGCCGCACGTTGCCGCCGAGCGTGCGCAATGCGTCGACGACGCCGACCCCGGCATCGAGCAGCGCCGCCAGTTCGCGCGCGAACATCTCGACGTCGAACCGTGCGCCCGGCATGCCCAGCCGGCCCGTGCCGCGCCGTTGCCGCCGCGCGTCCGCGTTCACCGACACGACGCGAAGGCCGCGCGCACGTGCGAGCGCCGTCGCACTGGCCGGCGAATCGCTGTCGACGCGAAGCGTCTGGACCAGGCCATTCGTATCGAAAACACGCAGCACGAACTTCACGTCGATTCTCCTTGCGCACGGCTCGCGACAGGCACGGCCGCCGCGCCACGCATCGCTACCACGACGAGATCGTCACGTTCTCGCCGGTACCGCCGCCGCGTCCGTCCTTGCCCAGCGAAAACAGGTCGTAGTCGCCGTGCTCGCCCGGCGAGCGATACTGATAGGGCCGGTCCCACGGATCTGACGGAACGGTTTTCTGCAGATAGGGACCACTCCACCGCGATGCGTTTTGCGGCTTGTTCACGAGCGCATCCAGCCCCTCCTCGGTCGTGGGATAGGAGCCGACGTCGAGCCGGTATTGATCCAGCGCCTGGCCGAGGGACACGATCTGCGCACGCGCGATCTTCACGTTCGACTTGCCGACCTGTTCGAAATACCGTGGCGCGACGAGCCCTGCCAGCAATCCGATGATGACCATCACGACAAGCAGCTCGAGCAAGGTGAAGCCGCGACTCGCGTACGCGCGGCACACGCGTCGTTCATCACGCCGCCGCTGGTCCGCCCCCCCGGCGGCCGGGATCGAGAACGATTCGTGGCTCACGGCTCCCTCCCTGTATCGACCCGCGGCATCGGCGCCGCCGATGCCGTTGATTGCATTCTTGCTCGCGTCGGTACGGGTCAGAAGTAGGGAGTGCCGTCCATCCCTGTGGGTAAATCCCCTCCAGTTTCGCCATGCGTCAATGGAGGGTGTTCACACACGGTCGTCGTCGTTCAGCGCGAGCACGCCGATGTCGATCGCGAAGTGGACCAGGCCGGTCAGGTTCACGATGCCGAGCTTGCGCATGAGATTGGCACGGTGCTTGTCCACCGTTTTCGGACTGACCTTCAGGCACTCGCCGACCTGCCGGCTCGTGTGCCCTTCGGCAACGAGCCGCAACACCGTGCGCTCGCGATTGGTCAGCGCATTCCACAATCGCGCCTTGTGCGCGCTCGCGTCGTGCAGCCCGTGCAGGCCGGCGCGGGCACGATACGCGTCGAGGCTGACCACGCACTTTCCCTGCATCACGAAACGCATCTCGCGAACCAGGTCGGCGAACGGCGAGTCCTTGACCACGTACCCGTCGGCGCCGGCGAAGAACGCCTCGCGCACGTTGTCTTCGCTGCGATGGACCGTGAGGACGATGATCCGCGTATGCGGCGCGTCGCGCTTGATCGTCGCGATCGCTTCGAAGCCGCTGCCGCCCGGCATGGATAGATCCATCAGGATCAGGTCGGGCCGCGTCTTCTCGGCGAGACGGCAGGCCTCGACCCCGCCGCTCGCCGCACCGACGATGCAGTAGTCGGCCAACTCGGAAACCAGATGACTCAGGCCGACGCGTAACAGATGCTGGTCCTCGACGATCAGCACGCGGTGCTTGTTATCCAATTTCGACGCTCCCTTGCAGAAACGTGGCACCTAATTGGACGCGACGACATCGTGATAGGCGGCGAGCAGTTCGGTCGGCGTCGCGAAGCCGTCGATACGCAGCCACGGCTGGCCCGGCGCGGCCCGCACGAACGTCACCGGCGTGTGATTCATCTTGTCGCCGCGATACACGTTGAATGCGCGCTGAGCCGCAACGCTCGCATCGACGGTACCGGTGTAGTGCTGCCATTCGGGGCCGGCACCGAAGCGTGCCGCGTAGGTCCGGAGCCGCTCGGGCGTGTCCGCCTCCGGATCGACCGAGATCGACATGATGTGCACCTTGTCGCGGTCGGCGCCGAGTTCGCCCTGCAGTTGTTCGAGTGTCTGGCTGACCATCGGGCAGATGGTCGTGCAACTGGTGTAGATGAACGTCAGGAACACCGGCCGGCCGTCGTCGAGCTCCTTGACCAGCGAAACGGCCTGACCGTCGTCGCGCACGAGCTGGACCGACGGCTCGGCATACTGGACGATCGTGTGCACGGTGCCCGGCATCACGGCGTGATGCATGTGCATGCCGGCGGCTTCGGTCGCGACCTCGGTCATGTGCGAGTCGGTTTTGCTCACCTCGCTCCCGGTGGGTGCGGCCGGTGCGTGCTCTGCGGGGTGCTCGGTGGCAGGCTCCGCGGCGGGTCCGGTAACAGGCGCAGCAGCAGGCGCGATGGCCGGCTCCGTCGCGTGCTCCGCGGTGGGCGGCGCAGCGTCGGCGGCGCTATCTACGGCGGTCCTGACCGGTTCTTCGACACCTTTCTGCATGTCCATTCCCATCGGACTTTCGCTGGCGTCCGGCGCGGCATCCTGCGTGGCGCTCGTGTTTGCGACGGCGCCCTCGGCGGCGCCACCGCCGGCGTTCATGATCTCGCTGCCATCGGGCGCACACCACGCGGGCGTCGTGGCAAGCGCAGCGCCCGCGATCACCCATGCGCGCATCGTCGATCTTGCGATCCTGTTCATACCAGCCTCCCTGACACGAGTGCAGGCGACGGATAATTCCGTGCCTCGTCAATGCAGTGTCATGAAGTTGATCGCAAGCGTCATGGGATGACGCCCCCCAATGGCCGGTAGGACATGTCCGCTTGGCTGGAATGCCCGTGCATGCGTAAGGGATGCCCCTATGCATTACGCGCGAAATCCCCATGTTGCGGCCGGAGTCGGTCACGTCCTAGAATGACCGAAACCTTACGGTTTCCTGAAAACTGCGCATCGGGAGCTACCATGACTGAACACCAGCCCGAAGAGCCACGAATCAGGCTGCTCGATCTGATCGATGCGATGCGCAAGCTGCGCGGTGCCGTGCGTCCCGACGATCGCGGCACCGGTATCGTCACCGATGCGCGTGGCGCGGCGCTTGCCATTCTCGACCGCGACGGAACCTTCCTGGCGGTCAATCGCAGCGCCGCGGCGCTGTTCGGTTACACGACCACCGAGCTCGTCCACCGGCACCTGGTCGAACTGGCACCCGACGACGCCCACGCCGAACTGACGAATGAACTGTCGAGGAACAGCGCCCTTGCGCAGCATTCGTTCGCGGCCATGCTCAGCGGGCGAAGCGGCCATCCCGCGCGATTCGTCGTACATCAGCAGGTGCTGCCCGGCACCGGCCTGTCGCTGACGCTGTTCGAGGAACCGCCGCCCCCCGAGCCCGAACGGCGCGGCGCCGCGGCAAACGATACGGGCGTGCATGCCTTCCACACCTATATGCTGATGGGCCAACAGAAGGAACGGCATCGGCTTGCCGCGGAATTGCACGACGGGCTCGGCCAGGCGCTGACGCTCATCAAGCTGATGAATGAGGACGCGCTCATGCGCATCCGCCGAGGCGAGATCGCCGACGCGACGAATCTGCTCGACGTCGCCGTGTTGCGGATCCGCGAGACGATCGGCGAAGTGCGCCAGATCTGCGGCGAACTGAAGCCGCCGATGCTCGACAGGCTCGGGCTGCCGGCCGCGCTCGCTTCGCTGTGCCAGCGCATCGAGCGGGACGCGAACCCGCTGTCGGTCGAGTTCAATTGCAACGTCGACGACGACGACATACCGGATCATCTGAAGGCGGACATGTTCCGAGTTGCGCAGGAAGCGTTGCACAACGTCGTCAAGCATGCGCAGGCAACCGAAATCGTGCTCGGCCTGCAACACGATCCGGGCGGCCTGCTGCTGACGATCGACGACAACGGCGTCGGCTACGAGCGTCATCCGCTTTCGACGGACGACGCGCGCGCGGCGGGGCTCGGGCTCATCGGCATGCAGCACCGCATCGAGTCGCACGGCGGCACGCTTGCGATCCGGTCATCCGCCGCGACGGGTACACGCGTCTCGGCCACCTGGCCGGTCTGATGCGCCAGCCGCACTCAGCGCTTCGCGCCGCCCGCCGGATAGTCATCCAGCCGCACGACGGCACCCTCAACCACCCCTGCGTCGACGACCGGGTGCGTCAGCACGTCGTCCACGTTCGGCTCCGCGCATTTCGCCGCGAGCGTGGTCAACAGACCCATGTTCATCGCGACGAGCACCAGTTCCGTCAGATTCGCGAGATGGAGCTTGTGCATCATGCTCGCCCGATACTTCTCGATCGTCTTCGGGCTCAGGTTCAGGTACAGGCCGACCTGCCGGTTGGTACGCCCTTCCGCGATCAGTTTCAGTACGCTGCGTTCACGCGCGGTCAGGATGTCCCAAGCCCTTTTCGGCGCAGGCATTTCGCGCCCCGTCACGAACGAGTCGACCATGTAGCCGTATACATCCGCGCTCAGGTGCTTCTTCCCCTGCATGACCATGCGCATGGCGAGCAGCAATTCGTCAAACGAAACGTCCTTGAGCACGTAGCCTTCGACGCCCGCCCGCAGCGCCTCGCGCACATACTCTTCGTTCTGATGGACCGTGAGCACGACGATCCGGATGGCCGGCATTCGACGCTTGATCGTCGCGCTCGCATCGATGCCGTTCATCCCGCGCATCGACAGATCCATCAGGATCAGATCCGGCGCGAGCGTCATGGCCAGATGGCATGTTTCCTTGCCGTCCCGCGCTTCTCCGACGACCTCGTAATCCCCCTGTGCGCAAAGCATCGACCGGAGCCCGTTTCTCAGCAGATCGTGATCCTCTGCAATGACCACTCGATATTTAGTATTCACGACTTCCCCCAAGTATTCCCGCGCGTTGGACATCAATGCCTCGTTGCACGGTGCCGGACTGCTTTCAATCATTTCATCGGTCCGGTCCGATGGCGGTTGTCCGGCCATGCCCGTTGTGCCCGCAAGGATCGCGCCAGCGCGCCACGCGCCAGCCCCCCGCACCGGCATACACGTGCGGAATAGCCCCGCAGTAGCAGGAAATGTTTCAGCGTTGCATCGATTCAGCGTTGTGCGACGCATCCGTACGACTACGGATGGCGCGACTATCCAATCGCTTTCGTCGCGCACGAAAAGATTTCTTCTTGAGCAACGATTGCGTTGAGCAAAAAACAATCGTCGCGCGTAAGGATCGTCAACTTCTGTCAATTACTGTGCGCTACCGATCATTACTTGTGTAACACTTTTGCAGCGCTGCCGCCGCGTATGGCCCCGGGCGTCGAAGTGTAGGAGGGTGCCCCATTGTCGATGAGCCGGCACGGCCACGACAATGCAGATGCAGGAGGCCAGAAAGATGCACCGCCACCCTTCATCCGGATTGAGCAAAGCCATCGTTGCCGCATGCGTGGGATTCGGCTCGGCATGGTCGTGCGTCGGCGTCGCGCACGCGCAGATTTACGGCACGGTGGCGAACAATGGCGTCATCGTCCTGACCAACGAGCCCGGCACCGCCAATCTGAAAGTGATCGTCGCGGCCCCCGGTCCGGCCGCATCGGCAGTGAAGCATGCCGCGCCGAAATCGGCGGTCGCGTCGTCGTTCGCGGACGTGATCACCGAGGCAAGCGCGGCGTTCAACGTTCCGCCCGAACTCCTTCGCGCGGTGATCGACGTCGAATCGGGATACAACCCGAAGGCGGTCTCGGACAAAGGCGCGCGCGGGCTCATGCAATTGATGCCGGAAACGGCGCGGCGCTTCTCGGGCGGCGACATGCTCGATCCGCGCGACAACGTGCTGGCCGGCGCGCGGTATCTGCGTTTCCTGCTCGACCTGTTCAAGGAAAACGTCGAACTCACGCTCGCTGCCTACAACGCCGGGGAGAACGCCGTGATTCGGGCCGGTTATCGCATTCCGTCGTTTCCGCAGACGCGCGAGTACGTGCCGCGCGTCCTGGCGCGCTACAAACGGCTCCTCGCCGCGAACTGAAACGCGGGCGGCACGCGATGCCGCCGGCGACGCGCGTACGATCCGCGGCCCGGCGTCATCGAGCGATGGCGTGCGGCCGCGCATGGCGGCCGGCGTGACACCGGCCGACGGGTCGAGAGACGATCAAGGAAATGCCGGGATGGTCGGATCTTCGCCCTGCAGATGCGCATCCCTATGATGAAGCTTGATCGCGTCCTCGATCTCGTGAACGCGGTCGGTCGGAACGTCGATCATCATCAGCAATTCGCCGTGCTCGATGCCGTCCTCGAAGCGCTTCAGGCGCGTACTCGGCACGTCGACACCGATCATCGTCGCCACCCATGCGCCGAAGGCCGCGCCGAACAGCGTGATCGCCACGACGATGCCGCCGCCGATCCGCAAACCGTCGGGCGGGAACGCCAGCACGAGCAGCCCGAGCAGCATGCCGGTCCCGAAGCCGACCGCGGTGCCGCGCGCGAGCGACGGCAGCAGATCGCTGCGTTGCACGAGCGTGGCCTCCGGCAACCCGTCGCGCATCACATCGTGATTGGCGAGGCAATGAATATGTCGCCACTCGATTCGCAGCGACAGCAACTCGCCGACGATCGACTGCGCGCATTGCGTCGTCGGCAACAGAAAGTAGACCCGTCTCATGGTTCCTCCTACGTCACCGCGCAATGCGGCGATCCCCCCTTCAGACATTCTGGTTCGGCACGCATCCGGCTTGTAGTGGTAGTGCTCGCCGAAGTGCATGGGTAGAACACGGTAGAAGCCGTCGCGCGCGTTTCAGAGCTGCCCGTAGCTGTGCAGCCCGGACAGGAACATGTTGACGCCGAGGAACGCGAAGGTCGTCACGAGCAGGCCCGTGAGCGCCCACCATGCGGCCACCGTGCCGCGCAGCCCCTTCATCAGGCGCATGTGCA
>NZ_VWWH01000141.1:0-12068 GCF_011753045.1 Burkholderia sp. Ap-955 | reverse complement strand
CCGCGTCGTCGGCTCGCCCCGCGCGGCGCGCGATGTCGGCGGCCAGGACGTCGAGGCTCGGCGAGCTCGTCGCCGGATCGTCCTCGCGCCGCTCGCGCGCGTCGAACGCGCTGCGTGCCGACGCGAGCGCCTTGCCGGCCGCGTCGTATTCGCCGAGCAGCGCATCCGCGAGCGAGATGCCGTACCAGTTCGCCGCGACGTTCGGCGCGGTGCGATCGTCGATCTCGAACTGCATCCGTCGCGCCTCCGCCGCGATGTCGGTCGGCGCGCGGTTCTGCAGGACGCGCAGCCGCGCACGCACGAACCCGTATTCGGGCGACTGGCGCGGCTGCCGGTACGGCGCGCGGCGCGCGCGATCCTCCATGTCGGCGATCCGCTCGCCGGTCAGCGGGTGCGTGCGCGCGTACGCCGGCACGCCCGCATCGCCCATCGACGCGCGGTCGAGCCGCTCGAAGAAGCCCGGCATCCCGTACGGGTCGTAGCCCGCGCCCACGAGCAGCTGGAAGCCGACGCGATCGGCCTCGCGCTCGGCCGAACGCGAGAAGCGCAGCTGGTTGTCCACCGCATACGCCTGCCCGCCCACCGCGATCGCGCTGCCGAGGTCGCCGCTTCTCGCGAGCACGCCGGCCAGCACGCCGAGCAGCATCGTCGCGAGCGCCGTATAGCCGGTCTTCTCGTTCGCACCGATCATCCGCGCGATGTGCCGCTGCAGCACGTGCCCCATCTCGTGGCCGACCACCGATGCGAGTTCCGACTCCGTCTGTGTCGTGACGACGAGCCCGCTGTTGATCCCGATGAAGCCGCCCGGCATCGAGAACGCGTTGATCTGCGGATCGCGCACGGGGAACAGGTCGAAGTCCGGCGTGTAGCCGCCGATGAAGCGCGCGGCCGCCGCGGCCGCGAGCCGCGCCGCCATCGCGTTCAGGTAGTCGCGCACGAGCCAGTCGTCGAGATAGTCGGGATCGCGCCGCACTTCGCGCATCACGCGCTCGCCGAGCCGGCGCTCGGCCTGCGGCGTCAGCGAACCGCCGGAACCGTCGCCCAGGTCGGGCAGTTCCAGCGAGCGCAGCGGCGCACGCAGGCTCGCGGCGGGCGCGGACGCGCCACCCGTATCCGAAAACCGGCTCTCCGCGCCGCCGTACGTGCCGAACACGCCGGCCGCGATGCCGGACGGCACGGTGGAAATCGACCGCGCGCCGCCGGCCGCCGATTCGAGCGGCGGCGCGGACGCGCTCTGCGCATGGCCGCTCGGCGGCAATGCGAGCGCCACCGACAGCGACACGGCAAGCAACTGTTTGACACGCATGGCAGGATGAAAACGACGCCGTCCCGCGCGCCGGGCGCGCATCGCGGCGTTTGGTCTGAATATTCGGGTCATTGTACCGGCGGCAACGTGACTGTCCCGTGCGGCATCGGCGCCATCTGCATACCCGGCGCCGCGAATGCCACTGCTATGATAGGCGCCCGTTGAACCGTTGGATCGGATCGGGGCGCAGAGACGAGATTCGATGCCCCGGCCAATCGCGATGCGCGATCGCGGGACGTGCTCGCGCACGCCGTTCCACTAGAGGAAGACATGTCAGGACTCACCCATTTCGACGCCGCCGGCCATGCGCACATGGTCGACGTCGGCGGCAAGCAGGAAACCCAACGCATCGCGATCGCGCGCGGCACGATCCGGATGCTGCCGGCCACATTCGCGCTGATCCGCGACGGCAAGGCCAAGAAAGGCGACGTGCTCGGCGTCGCGCGCATCGCGGCCATCCAAGGCGCCAAGCGCACGGCCGACCTGATCCCGCTGTGCCATCCGCTCGCGCTGACGCGCGTGGCCGTCGAGTTCGAACTCGACGACGCGCTGCCGGGCGTCCACTGCGTCGCGCAGGTCGAGACGTTCGGGCGCACCGGCGTCGAGATGGAAGCGCTGACCGCCGTGCAGGTCGGGCTGCTGACCGTCTACGACATGTGCAAGGCCGTCGATCGCGGGATGGTGATCACCGATGTGAGCGTGCGCGAGAAGCGCGGCGGGAAGTCGGGGGACTGGAAGGCGGAGGATCCGGCGGGTTAAGCACCCACGGCAACATCAGCCATTCACCGGGGCATCGTCGGCCGTAGCGACCGCATGCGTCGACAGTCGGCGGCCGTGCACCACGAAGTGGCCAACAGGGAACGAAACCGGACGACAACCCGTGTGCGGGCAGCCCCCCTCACGCATCACTGGCCGCGCTGCGGCTCGAACACGAACGGTTGGGTCAGCAGGAACGGGTTCGCGGTCGCGCCCGTCTGCACGCAGCTCGCGTGCGTCATCGCGTCGACGGCCGCGCGGTCGGCCGCCGCATTGCGGCTGCTCGTCGTCACGGTGACGTTCTGCGCTTCGCCGGACGTCGTCATCAGCGCGCGCACGAGCACGGTCGCCGGGCGCGTGAGCGGCTTCGCAGTATCCGGATAGACGGCGCGTGGAATGTGACAGGTCAGCTTGCTTTCCTGCGACGACGACAGCATCGCGCAGCCGGAAAACAGCATCGCGACGGCGGGCAGGATCAGGTAGGTCGAGCGAATAGCCATGGTCGAATATCGTTCTTGAGCACTGTTCCGGACACACGCGCCGCGCACCGGAACACGTCGCCCGGCCGCATTGCATGCATCACACTGCGCCGCGGCCATCGGACCGGCGCCCCGTTACGGCCGCACGGCCGATCGATGCTCGGCCGCGATCCTGCATGGCGGACTTCCCGGGTGGCCGGGGTGTTGCCTGTGTTCGCGCTGCCCTCGCCTCACACGGGTCGGCACGCTAGCGCTTTCGCGCATTGTGCACGCCCAGCCCGGCGAGCGGCGGCAATTTGACAATGGTTGACGCGAATCGCCGGGTCTTCAGCCGGAATCCATGCAATCCGCGAGGTAATCGATGCGCGGCCGGATTCGCCGGGTTGCGCCGGGCGCTGACGCCGGACGCGCACCGCTGCTCCGTCACGGCGCGGCACATGCCGGAATTCCCCGTTCCGGCAGGTGCTGCGCGCATCAATCCGAATCGTCGTCGTCCTCGTCGTCGGCCGCATCGGCCGGCACTTCGCCGTATTTCGCGACGACCGCCGCCTTGAACGGCTTCAGCGCCGGCTGCTGATCGCACAGCTTGTACAGCGCGGCCAGTTGTTGCGGCCAGTCCTTCAACTCCTTCGCAAACACGTGCAGGCGCGCGACGGTGTCGAGCGCGTCGGCCTCGCGGCCGGCCAACGCCTGCAGCACCGCATAGCGGCGCAGCACCGTCTCGCCGGGCAACAGCGCGATCGCGCGCTCATGCGCGGCGAGCTTGGCCGGCAGGTCGTCCGCCGAAATCGGGAGCAGCGTGGCCGCACCGTATTCGCCCCACGCGCCGAACAGCAGCGACGGCGCATCGCGGTACTGCGCAGCCGGATCGCTGCCGTAATACAGCACTTCCGCGCGCTGGTAGTCGCGCAGCACCGGCACCGCCGCCAGCACGCCGCCGACCGACAGCACCGCGAACAGCCCGAACGCCGCACGCCCTGGCAGGATGCGCAGCGACTTCACCTCGAGCAGCCCGATCACGAACATGGCCGGCAACAGGAAGAACATGTACTGCTGCGGATACTCGACCAGCGCGTGCATCAGCAGGATGCCGATCAGCGCGAAGCCGAACACGCGCATGCTCGACTGCGGCGCGCGCACCGCACGCACGAACCACGTCACGAGCGCGACGACGAGCACGCCCAGGCCGACGAGGCCGGATTTCGCGAGCAGGTCGATGAAGATGTCGTGCGAGTTGTTCGCGATCTCGACGCCGCCGAGCGAGCGCACGAGCGCGAACTGGTGCGACGGGAATTCGCCCCAGCCGACACCGAGCAGCGGATGTTCGCGGAACATCGCGAGCCCGTACTTCCACAGCGCGAGGCGCGGCGCGATCTGCCCCGCGTCACGCATCCGGTCGGCCGCGGATTCCGCGAGACCCAGGTGATAGTGGACGTTCGCCCAGCGCACCGCGACGTTCACCGCGATGAACGCCACCGCGAGCACGACCGGAATCGCCCACGCACGCGCATTGCCCGGCGCGCGGCGCGATTCGAGCCACGCCATCCAGAAGCCCGCGACGACCATCACCGCGACCTGCAGCCACGGCCCGCGTGACACCGTCAGCGCCAGACCGACGGACAGCACGATCGACAGCGCGAGCCATGCCCATACCGCGAGCCGGCGCGTCTGCACGAGATACAGCGCGCCCGCGAGCGCGAACGCGATGTAGCTGGCCAGATGGTTCGCCTGCGCCATGTTGCCGTACGGACGGCGATCGACCGCGATGTTGTACACCACGACGAACGGCGACAGCGCCGACTCGAGGTGGAACAACTGCACGATCTGCGTTCCGACCGCGAACACGCCGCCGATGAGCAGCGCGCCGGCCATCATCCGCGACACGGCCTCGGCCAGCCCGTCGCGCGCGAGCGCATAGCCGGCCTGCATCGCGACCAGCGCGGCGGCGAGATAGCCGACCGCCAGCCAGTTCATCGACGGCACCTTGAGCGGGATCAGCGCCACCTGCGCGATGAGCACCACGGCGAACCCAAGCGGCGCGACGAACGCGGCCGGCGCCGCAAACGGCTCGGCCGGGCGGCCCGTGCGCGCGAGCAGCACGACGGACACCCCCACCAGCAGATACAGCACCAGCGCGGAAAACTCGGAATAGAAGGTCGGGATCGGATACGTGTGATTCGTGATCGCGTACGGCACGATCAGGGCGACAGCCAGCGCAACGAGCGGCAACGAACGGGAAAAAGTAGAAGGCATGAGCGAACCGGATGTCAGCAACCGGCGCACTATACAAAACTTTCCCCCCTCTGTGCGGAGCCTTCGCGCCACGACCCGACGCGGTGCGAAGGCTTCGGCCGGCTGAAGCGGCGGCCGGCATGCCGCCCGCGCCGCCCTGCTCCGCCACCGGCGCTACGCGCGGCACTCCGCCGGCGCATATTTCGCGGGCAGCGTCGCCGCTTCGCCCGGCAGTGGCCCGGCCCCCGGCGCGGGCAGTGATGACGCCCCCTTGCCGGCGGCGAAGCACTCCCACGCGATCGCGCCGGCCTGCATCGCGCCCTTTTTGAGCGGCACGCGTGCGGTGGGCGCGTCGGCCTTGTCGGGCGCGGACGGCACGAGCACCAGCGTATTGGTGCCGGCCGCGGCGACGCGCGTGGTGAACGCGACCGTGATCTGGCCGGTCTCGCCATCGATCACAACCGATTCGACGTTGCGGGTCGCGGCCGGCGGGCTGTAGCCGCCGTCGAGGCTCGCGCCGCTTGCGGCGTTGTCTGCAACGGCGAGCCGCGCGGACGACGCAAGCGCGAGCCCTTCGCCGACGCGCGAGCGCGCGAGGTAATCCTGGTACGCGGGAATCGCATAGGCCGCGATCACACCGACGATCGCCAGCACGATCATCAGTTCGATCAGCGTGAAGCCGGCCGGCCGCCAGCGCGGCGACGGCCGGTTCGCGCGCCGCAGATCGGCGGCGACGCGACGGAACAGGGAAACGGAAAAGGCTTCGAACATGGCAGGCTCCGGAAACGAAAAACGCCTGCCGATAAAGGCAGGCGTCTCGATCGTAGCCAGCGGGCCGTGAATCCGGCAGTCGGCCGGACGGCCAATGTCAGTGCGCGTGTGGTACGTCGCGGCGCTTCCTGAGCGTGTAACCGATCGCCACGACAAACAGCGCGCCCGCGATGCTCGCGCCGTAGAGGACCTCCGGCGTATCGAGCACCGGCCAGCGGTCGCCGACCGGGTCATTCACGATCAGCCCGCCCGCGATCCAGCCGAGCAGGCCCGCGCCGAATGCCACGAAGATCGGGAAACGGTCGAGCAGCTTCAGCACCAGCGTGCTGCCCCACACGATGATCGGCACGCTGACGACGAGCCCGAAGATCACGAGCGCGATCCGGTGCGACGGGTCGGCCTGTTCGGCCGCGCCCGCGATCGCGATCACGTTGTCGAGGCTCATCACCGCATCGGCAATCACGATCGTCTTCACGGCGTCCCACAGCCGGCTGGCCGGCTTGACGTCGTCGTGCGCGCCCTCGACCGGCGCCATCAGCTTGATGCCGATCCACAGCAGCAACAACCCGCCACCGAGCTTCAGGAACGGCATGTCGAGCATGGCGACCGCGAACGTGATCAGCGCGACACGCAGCAGGATCGCCCCCGCGGTGCCCCAGATGACGCCGCGCAGCCGCTGGTTCGCGGGCAGGTTGCGGCATGCGAGCGCGATCACGACGGCGTTGTCGCCGCCGAGCAGGATATCGATGATGACGATCTGGAGAACGGCGCCCCAGTGGAGCGACGTGAGGAATTCGAGCATGGCGTGACGGGCAGGACGGCGGCCGCCGGCGGGCGACCCGGTTCATTGCCGGCACATGCGCGATGCATGCCCGGTGCTTACGAATTCATTGCGCGAGCATAACAAAAAACGCCGGCAAAGCCGGCGTTTTCTGCAGGACGAACCCAGGTGGAAATATTACAGCGCCTTCTTCAGCAGACGGCCCATTTCCGACGGGTTGCGCGTGACGGTGATGCCGCACGCTTCCATGATTTCCAGCTTCGCTTCGGCCGTATCCGCACCGCCCGAGATCAGCGCGCCGGCGTGGCCCATGCGCTTGCCCGGAGGCGCCGTGACGCCAGCGATGAAGCCGACCACCGGCTTCTTCATGTTGTCCTTGATCCACTCTGCCGCATTGGCTTCGTCCGGACCACCGATTTCGCCGATCATCACGACTGCGTCCGTATCCGGATCGTCGTTGAACATCTTCATCACGTCGATGTGCTTCAGACCGTTGATCGGGTCGCCGCCGATACCGACTGCCGACGACTGGCCGAGGCCGAGTGCCGTCAGCTGCGCAACCGCTTCATACGTCAGCGTGCCCGAACGCGACACGACGCCGATGCGGCCCTTGCGGTGGATGTGACCCGGCATGATGCCGATCTTCAGTTCGTCCGGCGTGATCGTGCCCGGGCAGTTCGGCCCGAGCAGCAGCGTCTTGCGGCCTTCGCGACGCATGCGGTCCTTCACTTCGATCATGTCGCGCACGGGAATGCCTTCCGTGATGCAGATCGCGAGATCCAGGTCGGCTTCGACCGCTTCCCAGATCGCAGCCGCTGCGCCTGCCGGCGGAACGTAGATGACCGACACGGTCGCGCCGGTTTCTGCCTTCGCTTCCTTGACGCTTGCGTAGATCGGAATGCCTTCGAAGTCTTCGCCGGCCTTCTTCGGGTTCACGCCCGCGACGAATGCTTCGCGGCCGTTTGCGTATTCACGGCAGGCGCGCGTATGGAACTGACCGGTTTTGCCGGTAATGCCCTGCGTGATGACCTTCGTGTCCTTGTTGATCAGAATCGACATGTATTTTGACCTCTGTTCGATTGGCGTCGCGTATGAACCGCGCCGCCATGCGTGTTCATTAGCGCGCGCTTACTTGCCTGCGGCTGCCGCGACGACCTTCTGCGCAGCTTCTTCCATGCTGTCCGCCGAGATGATCGGCAGGCCCGAATCGGCCAGCATCTTCTTGCCGAGGTCCTCGTTCGTGCCCTTCATGCGCACGACGAGCGGCACGTTCAGGTTCACGGCCTTCGAACCGGCGATCACGCCTTCCGCGATCACGTCGCAGCGCATGATGCCGCCGAAGATGTTCACGAGGATCGCCTTCAGGTCCGGGTTCTTCAGCATCAGCTTGAACGCTTCGGTAACCTTCTCGGTCGTCGCGCCACCGCCGACGTCCAGGAAGTTCGCCGGCTCGCCGCCGAACAGCTTGATGGTGTCCATCGTCGCCATTGCCAGGCCTGCGCCGTTCACGAGACAGCCGATGTTGCCGTCGAGCGAGATGTACGCGAGGTCGAACTTCGACGCTTCGATTTCAGCCGGATCTTCTTCGTCCAGGTCGCGGTACGCGACGATTTCCGGGTGGCGGAACAGCGCGTTCGAGTCGAAGTTGAACTTCGCGTCGAGTGCGATGACCTTGCCGTCGCTGGAGACGTTCAGCGGGTTGATTTCAGCCAGCGATGCGTCGGTTTCCCAGAATGCCTTGTACAGGCCTTGCAGGATCGCGCGTGCTTGCGGAATCGAAGCAGCCGGCACGCCGATCTTCGCGGCGAGGTCGTCGGCTTGCGCGTCGAGCAGGCCCGTCGACGGCTCGACGATGACCTTGTGGATCAGTTCCGGGTGCTTTTCGGCGACTTCCTCGATGTCCATGCCGCCTTCGCTCGAACCCATCAGAACGATCTTTTGCGTCACGCGATCGACGACGAGGCTGACATACAGCTCCTGCTTGATGTCGGCGCCTTCTTCGACCATCAGGCGGTTGACCTTCTGGCCTTCCGGACCGGTCTGGTGCGTGACGAGCTGCATGCCGAGGATCTGGTTCGCGTATTCGCGGACCTGTTCGATCGACTTCGCCACCTTCACGCCGCCGCCCTTGCCACGGCCACCTGCGTGAATCTGAGCCTTCACGACCCATACCGGGCCGCCGAGCTCTTCTGCCACCTTGACGGCCTCGTCAACCGAGAACGCCGGCTTGCCGCGCGGTACCGCGACTCCGAATTTCCGCAGGATTTCCTTACCCTGGTACTCGTGAATCTTCATGCGTGATTCCCTTCAGTCTGAGAGTTGGATGAAAAGTCGCTTTAGACGCTTCTTCGAATGATTTCCGTTCATTCCTTCGTGCTGCCTTCACCGGGCACGTCCGGCCCGCTCGCGCCATACCAGCGCGGGTAGTACTGCCGCACGACCTCGCCGTCGAACCGCAACGCCCGGCAGCGGCCGAGCTGGAAAGGCGCTTCGTCGTGCACGCCGTCATGGTCCGACCCTTCGCCCCCCTCCTCGCGCACGTTCCACACGTCACCGGCGAACGCCTGGATCGCTGCCGTCGGCAGCACGGCGCACAGTTCGGTGAGATGGGAGCAGCCTGCGACGCCGGCGAGCAGCCGGTTCGCGTTGCGGCGGAAATTGCGGAAGAGATTGAGCCCGATGAGGGCCCGATAGGCGGGAGTGGCGGATTGACAGTGACCGGGATAGGGAACCCATTCCGAAGACGCTTCGGCGTCGACGACATTGAGGTCACGATCGATAGTCACGCGCAGCCAGAGTTCGTGGATCGGCAGGCCCTGGGGCCGGATGCCCGACGCAAGCGCGACATCGCGCGGCTTGTGGTCGGTCAGGCAGGCTTCGATGTCCCACAAGCCGTCGCCGCGCTCGTAAGCTTCCGCTCGGATTGCGCGTTGATGTCGCAACTGACGGGGCACGGGCTCGGATAGCGGCATGCTGGAGGTTGAGGCCGAAGAGGAAAACCCATGGATTTTAGCATATTGGGTATTTGAGACAGGTGGACGCGACGGCGGGTATTCCCGCCTGTCCGGAAGCGGTTGCGTTGCAGCAAAATCGCGCGCCACGCGCGCGATCAGCGCGGTCAGTCGTCGACCAGGAAATCGTCGCCGACCTTCAGCAACTTCACGATGGTCGCACTCGAGAAGCCGCGCGCGGCGAGAAAACGCGCCTGCTTCGCACGCTCGGCCGGCGTTTGCGGCAGTGCACCGAATTTCTTGCGCCAGACCGCCTGCGCACGCGCCCATTCGGTCTCGCGGAGTTGGGCATTCACCTCCTCGACGAGCGTGTCGCCCACCGCATGACGCTTCAGCTCGCTGACGATGCGTGCGACGCCGACACGCGACGCGCGACGATGCACGAGACTCTCGGCAAAGCGCGCATCGGACAGCCAGCCTTCCTGTTCCAGCGCATCGAGCACCGGCTCGACGGATTCGTCTTCGCCGACGTAGGGCGCGAGCTTGCGCGCGAGTTCCGTGCGACTGTATTCACGGCGGGATAGATAGCCGAGCGCGCGGCCCTTCAGCGATCGCTGAGGCTTCGATGACTTGCGCTCGGTAGCGCCCGGGGCGTCACCTGATGACGTGCCGGAAGAAGCACCCGGCGCGCGACGTGTGCGGCGCGGATGCTGACTGCTGCGCGTATAAACATCCTCCCTGGCCGGCGCCGATGCATCGGCTGCGCGATCGCCCGGGAAGCTGACACCGGAAACACGACGGCGGGAGCGGTCGTGCGCGTCGAACGATTCATCGTCGTCGAACGGATCGTCCGGTGCGGCAATCTCAAACGAAACGAGGGCATCGTCGGATGCCCTCGTCGCGGTGCGATTCGCGGCATCGCTGCCTGCGCCCCGCCGATCGGCGCCCGAGGATCCGGTTCGCCGGCCGGAGCGACCCGCCGTTTCGGGCACGTCGCTCTCCTCCGGCTCGCCAGCCTGACCTCGGCGCCCGACCATCACTCTTCTTCGTCCATCGCCTCGGCTTCGTCCTGGCCTGCACCATCGGGCATGGCGACCACGCCAAGCGATTCGCGAATGCGGTTCTCGATCTCGCGTGCGATTTCCGGATTCTCGCGCAGGAATTCACGCGCGTTGTCCTTGCCCTGGCCGATCTTCTCGCCGTTGTAGCTGTACCAGGCGCCGGCCTTGTCGACGATCTTCGCCTGCACGCCGAGATCGATGATCTCGCCCTGGCGCGAAATGCCTTCGCCATACAGGATGTCGAAGATCGCTTCGCGGAACGGCGGCGACACCTTGTTCTTGACGACCTTCACGCGGGTTTCGTTGCCGATCACCTCGTCATTCTTCTTGATCGAGCCGATCCGGCGGATGTCGAGACGCACCGACGAGTAGAATTTCAGCGCGTTGCCGCCCGTCGTGGTTTCCGGGTTGCCGAACATCACGCCGATCTTCATCCGGATCTGGTTGATGAAGATCACCAGGCAGTTCGTGCGCTTGATCGTGCCGGTCAGCTTGCGCAGCGCCTGCGACATCAGGCGGGCCTGCAGACCCGGCAGCGAATCGCCCATCTCGCCTTCGATTTCGGCCTTCGGCACGAGCGCCGCGACCGAGTCGATGACGATCATGTCGATCGAGCCCGAGCGCACCAGCGCGTCGGTGATTTCAAGTGCCTGCTCGCCGGTGTCCGGCTGCGAGATCAGCAGCTCCGGCACGTTCACGCCGAGCTTCGACGCGTACTGGACGTCGAGCGCGTGCTCGGCGTCGATGAAGGCTGCGGTGCCGCCGATCTTCTGCAGTTCGGCGATGACCTGCAGCGTGAGCGTGGTTTTACCGGACGATTCCGGGCCGTAGATTTCGACCACCCGGCCGCGCGGCAGGCCGCCGACGCCGAGCGCGATATCGAGACCGAGCGAGCCCGTGGACACGACCTGGATGTTCTCGGCCGCCTCGCCGTCGCCCATGCGCATGATCGAGCCCTTGCCGAACTGCTTTTCGATCTGGGCAAGCGCGGCGGCCAGCGCCTTGCTCTTCTCGGCGGTCATCCCGGAGCCCTTCTTGCTATCTTCCATGAATCGTCCTTTGCTATGATGAGCAGCGTCTGTTAGAGGCGCGCCACTTTCAAGCGCTGCCCACGAATGCAGACACTGTATAAAAAAACAGTGTTTTGTGCAAGCCCGCAATGCAGAGCGTTGTACACGAATAACTTCGGAGACAGCCGGCCGGCGCGAACGCCCCGCCGGCCATCGGTCAGCACCATGCGAATTCTCATCGCGGAAGACGACAGCATACTCGCGGACGGCCTCACCCGGTCACTCCGCCAATCGGGCTATGCGGTCGACCACGTGAAGACCGGTGTCGACGCCGATACCGCGCTGTCGATGCAGACATTCGACCTGCTGATCCTCGATCTCGGGCTCCCGAAAATGCCCGGGCTCGACGTGCTCAAGCGCCTGCGCGCCCGCAATTCCAATCTCCCCGTGCTGATCCTGACGGCCGCCGACAGCGTCGACGAGCGCGTGAAGGGGCTCGACCTCGGCGCCGACGACTACATGGCCAAGCCGTTCGCGCTCAACGAGCTCGAGGCGCGCGTGCGCGCGCTGACCCGGCGCGGCGCGGGCGGCGGCCCGACCGTCGTGCGCGGCTTCTCGAAGTAGACGCGCATCGTGATCAGCAGGTCGTCCTTCAGCGCATCGGCGGCGATCTTCAGGCGGCGCGCGTAATCGAGCGCCTGGTCGTGATCGTGGATCGAGC